>JAFACY010000263.1 GCA_023425285.1 Bacillota bacterium | reverse complement strand
TTAAGGACGGTAAGGCTTTGTACACGGCATTTAACTTTACAAATAAAATGGAACTCACCAATGAACTCTACATGTATGACCTGTATTCCGAAAATGCAACACGACTCGTTGAAGAAGGAGAAATGAGTATTGAATACGCCGAATTCCTTGGTGACGAAATTGTCTTTGCCGCATCAACGATGGATAAGTACGGCATAAATCAAAATATGAATTTTTACATATTGAAAAACGGTGAGTCCGTACTTCTTGCCGAGCATGATTACGGCATGTTCAATTCTGTAGGCTCTGATTGCCGTTACGGCGGAGGGGCTGAGCACAGGGTATTAAATAATGAGCTGTACTTTGTATCTACGGAAAACAAAAGCTCATTTATCAAAAAGCTGTCACTTGACGGCAGTATAGTAAAGATAACCTCAGATAACGGCTCTGTTGACTGCTTTGATGTATGCAATGAGGGAATACTGTTTATAGGCCTCCAGGGCATGAAGCTCCAGGAAATTTATTTGTGCAGCAACGGCGCTGAAACACAAAAAACCAAGTTCAACGAAGATGTTGCAGAAATTAAAGATGTTATCAGGCCTGAGCCGCTTTCATTTGAAAATGACGGTGTAACAATTGAAGGATGGGTTTTAAAGCCTGCGGGCTTTGACGGAAGCAGATGTTACCCCGGAATACTTGACATACACGGCGGTCCCAAGACTGTCTACGGCGAAATATATTACCATGAAATGCAGCTTTGGGCAAACGAAGGATACTTTGTATTTTTCTGCAATCCGAGAGGAAGTGACGGAAGAGGCGATGAATTTGCCGACATCAGAGGTAAGTACGGTACCATCGACTACGATGATTTGATGATGTTTGCTGATACGGTGCTCAAAAAATATCCTCAGATAGACCCATGCAGAGTAGGTGTGACAGGAGGCTCCTACGGAGGCTTCATGACAAACTGGATAATTGGTCACACCGACAGATTTAAGTGTGCCGCATCGCAGAGAAGCATTTCAAACTGGATATCTAAATTTGGAACCACCGATATAGGATATTACTTCAATTCGGATCAGATACAGTCAACACCATGGAACAATCCTGAAAAAATGTGGTTCCACTCACCACTGAAGTATGCGGACAAGGCTGTAACCCCTACGTTGTTCATACACTCGGAGGAGGATTACAGATGCTGGCTGGCTGAAGGTCTTCAGATGTTCACCGCTTTGAAGTATCACGGTGTGGATGCAAGACTGTGCATGTTCAGAGAAGAAAATCATGATCTTAGCAGAAGCGGAAAACCAAAACACCGTGTTAGAAGATTAGAAGAAATAACAAACTGGTTTGAAAAGTATCTGCAATAAATTTACTCAAAAAACTTCCTGAACAATCAGGAAGTTTTTTTATGACACCAATCATGGACTCGAGTCTGCTTATTGGATACTTATTTAACTATGTTCAATTAGCAGTCGCGTCCGCCTATTCCGCCCACTCTGTCACAATTGCAGAATAATATCACTAACAGTAAGAAGAAGAATAACAAGCTGCTGTCATCACCACCAAATCCTCCAACTCCTCCTAATAATCCGTCGTCTCCGCATAAGCAGAACAGAACTACCAATAGCAAGAAGAAGAATAATAAGTTATCTCCATTGTCGCCTAATATATTGTTAAACATATAGAACCTCCTAAAATTGATTTTTCTATATATTATTCACTACCCCTTTTAAGTGTTACTTTAATCCTCATCATTTAATGATTTTAAAAAAAATATTATTTTATCCATAAAGCTGCTGCTGCAATCCTGATTGCAGCAATCACAGTTGTTGCAGCCTATGCCATCAATTTTTTTCAGCGGTTCCACACATTTATAATTGTCGAATTTATACTTCATAAAATCAACATCCTTTAAAATACTTATGAGATACTGCCTTGTACGTTCGTCCATACATCCTTTATCTGACAATTTATTTAAAATATATACTAATTCAATAATGTCATAAAACTTTTTATTTATTTTTGGTATCTCCGGTTCACAGCCTCGTCTGCCCATATCATCACCCGCCTTGCCTGTTTTATATATTATATGATAAAATGGTTAAACTGATATTGAAGTCACGAAAGTTATACTTTTACAAATTAAGGAAGACGAACTACAAAACACTTTGTTTTTTTATTGATATGTTATATAATACATATATAATATATATAAAAATAATAATGAGGTATTGTTATGAAAATATTCAACAATATTATTATACTAAGCCTGATAGTACTGTCTTCTTCGACGTATCTGTTTAATCTTGCCCCAATTGATTACAGAGGGACAATAGAAATAGAAACACCCGAGGAAATAAGTGATCTGAGATTGAGTACTACCGAACACAATTTATCAAATCCGGAATACATAATAATAAGTCATCAATCAGATAATGAAGTGGTAATCAAAAGCGTTTCAAACAGTATTTTTACTGTTGATATATATATGGACAACAGTCTGGTTAAAAAAGGAGTTGAAAAGCTTGAATCAGTATCACCTTCCGTCAACATGTCCATCACTGTAAATAAGGATAATCCCATAATTACGAGCCTGGACATAAGCCAGAAAAATCTGGGGCTGGAGGACGGTACCTACAGCTTCGTATTTAATTCCAACCTCATTACAAATCCGGGAAATTCTTCAATTTCTGTAAACGTAACATACGACACCGCAGGCACATATTATCCGGCTATGACACAAGCACCGGCAGGCACAAAGGGTTTGACTCTCTATTTTGCGGCAGAAGGTTCGGATGTCCTAATTCCTGTAACACGTTTTGTTGTGGAGGATAAGTCCATCACAAGAATGGCTGTGGAACAGCTTCAGAACGGTCCTGTAAGCAGCAAGCTGCGCACGGTAATAAAGGATGTCACAAATACAACATACAATAACGGTAATATAGTTATAGATTTACCAAGCACATACACAGCCTATAATGAAGCAGGCACAAATTCTTCATTAGCTTACGAAGCATTCGTAAAAACAATTTTTGACGTGGACAGATACTGGCCTATACACAATATTACCTTCACTGTTGACAGAAAAAATATTGATAAGTACTTCTACGAACGCACAAGCGAAGCTATAAACCGGCTTCCGAATATTGAAAAAAATTATTTACTTTACATGGCACATAAAATAGACGGCAGATATTATTTGTTTGATTATCAGATAGATATGCCGTCATCAGGCATACTTGCGGGTGATACGGTTGAAATACAGGCACAAAAGCTGTTTGATGTATACAAGGATGCTAAGCTTCCTTACGGCATCAGCCCCATACCGAAAAATATTGTTTTAAGCGGAGTAACCAAGCAGGGAAATATAATCACACTGGACTTCACCGACAGCTTTTCAAATGCATACAGCGGCAGAGAGGATTTAAAGCAGATGATGATTGAATCCCTGGCATACACATTCACAACGCTGCCTCATACGGACGGCATAAAAATAACCGTGAACGGAGAGGATAAAACCGGAGTTGTTTATCCGCCGGAATTTATCAATCCTGAGGTTGTAGAAAACTAACAAAAAAAAGAAAGTGACTGAACTAAGATTCTCTTATTCAGTCACTAATTTTTTATCTTAACACTCTAACATATTCTTCCCTATGGGAGTATGTCTGAACACTCCCGTAAACGCAAGTGCCACTATTATTCCTGCCACCGATTGTATGGTGTTGCCCGGTATTTCTGCCAATGTTGAAATAAAATTGCCTACCATCAGCGAACCTACCACATAGTACGCAAATATCTGCCATACGCTTCCCACTGCAGCTCCTATAGTCCTTTTGTGCTTAATATCCGGTAATTTCTCTATAACTGTACCCATTATATATCCCATGATGAACTTTATTATAAAGGTTGGCAAAGCATAAAAGCTGTATCCGCCCATAATATCTGCCAGAGACGCTCCGATTGCACCTGCCCATGCACCGTTTTTCCTGCCCAGGAGTGTTACGGCAATAAATATAAAGCCGTCACCTAAGTGTGTGTATCCATTTGTAACAACGGATGGAATCTTGATTATAAAGGTTGCAACACATATTAAAGCAGCAAACAAAGATGTATAAACCATGTCCTTAATTACTTTGTCATTCATATTTATCACCTCACGAAATTTGATTTCATATCTTATAATTGTATTATATCTATATCTGTACTCTTTAAAAGATACAGTTTATTGTTTTATGTAGATGACAGATAAAAAAGTATAAAAATAACTCGGCACCCTCACGTCACACGAAATGATCCACTTATTGCTGCTTCCTTCCGGACCTGACACGTTCGCAGTATTTCGTTGCGCGAGACCGAGTTATTTAAAATCATAACATATACAATTTTTTATGTCAATGTTAAAAATTTGCATTATTTCAAAACTTCAAAAGTCTGTTCCTCTTCAAACTGTTTTGTATAAAGAGTGTAATAATATCCTCTTGCCTTGATTAAGTTGTCATGAGTTCCCTGTTCGACTATTTTACCATCCTTAACCACCAATATTATATCCGCCTTTTTAATTGTCGACAATCTGTGAGCAATTATAAAGGAGGTTCTTCCCTTCAGCAGGTAGGATATTCCTTTTTGTATAAGGGCTTCAAGCTCTGTGTCAATGGAGGATGTCGCTTCATCCAGTACAAATATCTTGGGATCCGCCAGAATAGCTCTCGCTATGGATACAAGCTGCTTTTCTCCTGTTGAAAGTCTGTCCCCGCCTTCACCTACCTGACTGTCATATCCGTCCTCAAGTTTTTCGGCTATTTTATCGACGGAAACAATTCCTGCAGCCTTTACTATCTGTTCCTCAGTCGCATCAAGGTTGCCGTACTGTATATTTTCCTTAATCGTTCCGGAAAACAAGTGAGGATTCTGCAACACATAACCTATGTTTGAATGCAGCCACAACTGGGATCTTTCCTTATAGTCTGCTCCGTCAATTAATATTTCGCCCTCCGTAGGCTCAAAAAATCTGCACACAAGATTAACCAGGGTGCTTTTTCCCGCACCTGTCTCTCCCACTATTGCCACATTGGTACCCGGCTTTACGTGAAGATTGAAATTCTTTAAAACCTCCTCGTCGCCGTCCGGATATTTAAAAGTAACATTTCTGAACTCTATCTCACCGTTTATATCCTCCCAGTTTTCCTTTCTGGGATTTATGTTGTCTCCGTATTTTTCCACAACCTCCGGACTGTCCTTTATCAGCGGCTCCATATCCAGAAGCTCCGTTACCCTCTCTATGTTTGCCTGCAATGAAACAACCTCGGAATAAATTCTTGCAAGATTTTGTATCGGTTCAAATATATTTATGGCATAGGATAAAAATGCCGAAAGAGTACCAATCTGTATAACGTGGTTCATTGTAAGCTGTCCTCCTCTTGCTAAAACAATGGAGGATGTTACCGAGCCGAAGAAAACAATTATGGGGATGTATATGGCATTCAGTCTTGCCATTCTCACAGCCGTTGATTCCATCTCGAAGCTTACGTGCTTGAATTCATCCAGATTTTTATGTTCGATAACCAGGGTTTTTGATGTTCTCGCACCTGTTATCCCCTCGTTGAAATTGCCTGTCATCTTGGAGTTGACTCTTCTAAGCTTCCTGCCGGAAACAAGAAGCTTTTTCTGAAAATATGCCGTAATTATGGCCATGAACGGTACAACCGACATAACAATCAGAGCAAGCTTTATGTTCAATGACATCATTGCCGCAAAGGCACCGATTACATAGGCAAATGACCAGAATACATCAACCAGACCCCATGCAATCATAGTACCTATTTTATTCGTATCACTCATTGTCCTTGCCAATATATATCCCACAGGTGTCTGGTTATAATAGGAAAGAGATAAGTTTTGCAGATGCACAAATATTTCCCTGCGCAAGTCCTTTCCTATATACATTTCTATTATAATAGCCATGCGTGCAAAAATATTAACCGACACGGTCATCAGCAATAACGCCACAGCATACACAACTACAAAGCTGCTCAATCCGTCCGTCGTCTTAGGTATAATGAATGTATCAACAGCATATTTCTGAAAAATCGGTAATGACAAGTCCACGGCTGCCGTAATGAGCATAAAGAAAATCAGGACAATCATTTTATTTTTATAGGGCTTGAAAAATCTGCCCAGCTTAAGCCATGGCTTTATGTCAAGCGATTTATAGGTATTATCGTCTTCATAGTAATTCAATTAAATCACCGTCCCGTCAACATCGGCAATATTCATCTGAACATCATAAATATTCTTATAAATGCCGTCTCTGCTCAACAATTCCTCATGAGTTCCCATATCAGCCACCCTGCCCTTATCCAGCACCAAAATCATATCCGCCTGCATAAGAGTTGTAATACGGTGTGAAATAAGAACCACCGTTGAGCTTTTCTTTCCGCTTTTTAATGCTGCGCGAATTTTAGCATCAGTTTCCGAATCAACCGCTGACAAAGAATCATCAAAGACCATTATGGGCGTATTTTGCAGCAGCATCCTGGCAATTGCAACACGCTGCTTTTGTCCTCCCGACAAGGTCACTCCTCTTTCTCCTACAATCGTATCGTAGCCGTTTGAAAAATTCTCTATGGCATCATCGACATGAGCAATGGATGATACCTCTTTTATCTGATTTATATCCGCATCCGAGTTTACAATTCCTATATTTTCTTTAATGGTTTTTGAAAACAAAAATGGCTCCTGCAGCACCATGCCTATGTTTTTGCGCAGATATTCTCTTTTGATTTTTTTGATATTCACTCCGCCTATAGTTATGATACCGCAATCATCCGGCAAATCGTAGAGACGGTTTAACAAATGCATGAGTGTCGACTTTCCTGAGCCTGTGCCTCCCAATATGGCAAAGGTGCTTCCTGCATTAATTTTAAAACTCAGGTCATTAAGTATAGGGGAATTTCCCTCATATTTGAAGTCTACATTTTTAAACTCTATATCCGTATTCATATCCGGAGTCAAAGCATCGGGATCATCAGATTCCTCCTGCTCTCTGAATATTTCGCATATTCTTTCCAATGAAACCTTCGTCTTGCTTAATTCACCCAAAATCCTTCCAAAGCTCCTCAAAGGCCATGCTATCATGGCAGTATAGGAAGCAAACGCCATAAATTCACCTAATGTTATAGCTCCGTCAACAGCAAAAATTGATCCTGCAATAACTATGGTCATAACAAGACTTCCGGTTACAAAATCTCCTATACCCCAGTAGTATCCCAACTGGTAACCAAGCTTAACCCAAAGATCAGAATATATATTGTTCTTTTCCGAAAATTTATCAATTTCATATTTTTCTCTGCCAAATGCTCTTACAACTCTTACACCTGTCAGGTTTTCCTGAGTTACGGTGAAAAGCTCACCCTCAGCTTCATCCGCAATTAAAAATTTCCTGGACAATATACCGTAAAATACAGACGAATACAATACCACCACAGGTATAAAGATCAGAACTATCAATGTCAGCTTAACATTCATGGAAAACATCAGAATCAGTGATATAACAACAAGCATAACTGTCCTGAACATTTCTGACATCTGAGTGCTGATAAAGTTCCTCACAACATCGACATCCGAGGTTGATCTCTGTATGATATCTCCCGTCTGATTTTTTATGTGCCAGCTGTATGGCAGTTTTTGAATGTGATTATACAAATTATTTCTTATGTTTTTTATTATTCCTTCCGTGCCTTTGGCAACAGTATATCTTCCGATAAAATCACTCAATGAATTGATTACCGCCAGCAATAAAATAACCACTGCGCTCATCCATAAATTCTGCCGTATACCTTCCCTGCCCCCAACAAGCTCTATAAAATACATAATTGTTTCATTGAAGGAAAAAGGAACGCTGTCTATTACGGAGTCAACCGTAAACCTTATGATTTGCGGCATGGCAAAGCTTGCCGCAACCTTGACAACAGTTGCGACAGCAGAAATTACAATAAAATATCGATAGCCCTTAGCAAAGGGCATAATTATCTTTAAATCCGAAATGTCTTTTTTCATTTATTTCCTCTTAATATTGCTAAGCAGATATAAAACGAGCATCATATCCTTATTGTTTAAAAATAATCTATATGATTACATATGCATTTTATTATATAAACGGAGGATAGTCAATTGTTTATACTATAAGTACAAAAAAAGCCCTGATAAACATCAGAGCTTTTAAATAACCTAATTATTTTGCTGTGTTGAAAGCTTTTTCTATAACTGTTTTGAATTCATCAATTCCCACTGTTACTGAAGAAACTATATCAGCTTCTGTGTTGTGTCCTGTTTCATCAGTTGTAAAAGCTTTAACTTCTTCTACTGTTTTTCCAACTATATATTGAGAAAAAGCAGCAGCTTGTTCAAACCATTCTTTACCTATTTTAGATGCCTTTTTCATGCCATAATCATCACCTAATTCAACTTTAGTTTTAACAGATGCTGTTAAGTCAGTTGAAATTTTGCCTGTAGCATCAAATTTTGATGTAGCCTGAGAAGCATCAAGTATATTGCTTGTGATTTTTCCTTCAGCATCAAAGGTAGATACAGTATAGATTGAATATGCTTGTGCCTGACCTTCTGCATCTGCAGCAGCGTCTTTAGATTTAGCTATTGTAGTCACAATTCCTAAGCCTAATTTATCTTCTACGCCAGCTCCTAAATCCTGAGCGTTAGCTATAGCTTTTTCAACAGCTTCTTTATAACCATCTATTTTGATAGTTACTGAAGCTACTAGGTCAGCATCAGTTGGTACGCCTGCATCTGTAGGTATAGCTTTAACTTCTTCAGCTGTTTTTCCTACTATATATTCAGCAAGGAAGTTAGCTTGTTCATACCATTCCTTACCTATTTTAGAAGCCTTAGCCATTCCATATTCTTCTTTAAGTTCTTGTTTTGCTTTAAATACTGTTGCTAAATCAGTTGTAACTTTACCTTCATTTGAGAAGTTAATTTTAGTTTGAGCTGTATCAATAACTGCTTTAACTATTTTTCCATCGTTGTCAACTGTAACAGCTACAACTACTGAATCTGACTGAGAAACACCTTCTGCATCCGCAGTAGCATCCTTAGATTTTTCTAATGATGTAACAACTGCCAAACCAGTTTTAACTCCGCCTTCTGCAGACGGTTCTTCTGTCTTAGGTTCTTCCGTTTTAGGTTCTTCTGTCTTAGGCTCTTCTGATGGAGCTGGTGCAGGTTGTTCTTTAGCACATCCAACAAAAGCAAATAATGCGATTGAAAGAACCAATATCAAAGCTAATAATTTTTTCATTTCTATTCTTCCTCCGTGGGATTATATATTTATATATAAACAGCTTTTAGCTGATTATACCATTCTTAACAAGATAAGATATTAACAAATTGATATCTATCTGTCAATACTATTTTGAAAATTTACATATTTTACAATTAAGTCTGCAGATATTTTATGCAAATATCAAATATGTTATGCAGCATTTTGATAAAGTATAACATATTTGTTATAAAAAATCAATTGTAAATGTCAAAATTGAAATAGACATACCTTGCCAAATGGGTTAAAATATATAACAATACATAATGAAGGAAGGGATCTGAATGAATATTACTAAAGAAGAAGCATGGGCATTGTTAAAGGAATATAATAAGGATGAATTCCATTTGAAGCATGCAGATACTGTCAGCTTCGTCATGGAATACTTTGCTAAGGAGTTAGGTTATGGCGATGAAGCGGAGTTCTGGGGATTGGTAGGACTGCTTCACGATCTGGACTTTGAGATTTACCCTGAGGAACATTGCATGAAGGTTCAGGAAATACTCAAGGAAAGAAACATTGATGAAAGAATGATCAATGCAATTGCCAGCCACGGCTACGGTATGACGGCAGCAACTCAGAAGCCTGAGCATGAAATGGAAAAGGTCCTGTATGCCACTGATGAGTTAACAGGCTTAATCGGTGCCGTTGCATTGATGAGACCGTCAAAAAGCGTTTCAGACTTAGAGGTTAAATCACTTAAGAAAAAATTCAAGACTCCGAGCTTTGCTGCAGGATGTTCAAGAGACGCAATTCAACGAGGTGCAGATATGCTTGGCTGGGAGCTGGATGATTTATTCCAAAGAACAATCCTTGCTATGAGAGAATACGAAAATTCAACAAAATAA
>JAFACY010000232.1 GCA_023425285.1 Bacillota bacterium | reverse complement strand
AAGAAACCGCTATAGTCCTCTTCTCCTTTTTTTGCAATCCGGGACTCACAAAAATCCATATCTGCAGAATTAAAAACGGAGCCGATACCACAAATCCGCTTATAACGGCAATTTTAACATATGACAATAAGAGCTCCGCCGGAGCGATAAATACAAAGTTTATATTCGGAGCTATATCAACTATATATTTGACTATACTGTCAGAATAATTATAGCTTACAAATATTGAAACAAGCAAAACAACGCTTGAATATATGAGACGCTTTCTGAGCTCTGCCAGATGCTCCACCAGGGTTAAGCTTTTTGCATCATCCTTTTCCTTCTTCTTACGCATTATTTTCATCCTCTGTTAATATAATTCTTCTATTGATTTAATTATACAGTACAGCACATGATTCACCGGTGTAGGTATGTTAAGTCTTTTACCCATTTCAATAACGGTTCCGGCAAAATAATCAACCTCTGTCTTTCTTTTAGCTTCAACATCCTGAAGCATTGATGTCTTACCATTAGGAGAAAATTTACTCATCAGAGTTACAAATTCCTCTATATCCTCTTCTCTTAAATCAATGCATGATGCTCTTGCTATTGCCAGAACCTCCATCATTGCTTCTTTGAACAGCGTCAGATTAGTCTCCACGCTGGTTACCTTTCCAAAATTGGCTCTTGTTACTGCAGTTACCTGATTAACTCCTACATTAAGCATGAATTTCTTCCAGATTGTACGAATCATATCAGGAAATACAATATTTTCTATACCGGCTTTCGTAAAGCATTCGGAAACAGCCTGTACTGTTGGGGATACGGTTGTATTATCCGCCTCGCCAAAATGTATCACGCCGTCAACCGTATTTATTACTTCTTTTTCCGTTCTTATAGCATCAATCTGCATAGACAATCCATAAAGAACCTTGTTTTCCGGATATGCAGCATGAATTCCTGATCTTGCCGTCACTCCGTTTAAAAATGTAATCAGGACAGTGTCTTTGCCTACAAAGTCTTTTACATCTTCTATGGCTTGCGACAGCTGATAATTCTTTACACAAAATATTATCAGATCAATTTTCTTATTTAAATCACCGTTTGAGACGATCTCCGGGTAAAATGTTTTTCCGTTCAGGGTAAAGCCGGTTTTTTTCAATTTTTCTTTTCTGCTCTTGTCCGCAATAACCATAAAATCCGAACCGTATGCGTTATTAAGCAAGTTTCCGTAAACAGTGCCAATAGCACCCATTCCAATCAATGCAACTGTTTTTATATTCATACTCTTACCTCTTTGTTCTTTCCTTTATTAAAACTCATTATATTATAACGGAATTAAATATAATTTGCAATGCAAATAACAAATGACCCGCTCACTGGTATCAGCGAACGGGTCTATATCAATTATGCATTGTTAAGCAAATCTTTCACGTAGTTAGGCAGTGCAAAGCACCCCTTGTGCAGCTCGGTATTATAATATTTTGTACTGAGTCCGCTTGAATTCCAGCCTTTTTCGTTTAGATCCTTAATGGGGTCATATTTTTTAGAAGCAAATCCAAACAACCAGTGACCGGAACTATACGTAGGAATGTGCACCTGATACACCCGTGCTATCGGAAATACTTCCTTTATTTTTTTGTGAGCTTTTTGCATTGCTTCACGTTCTCTTTTATAATAAGGACTCTCATGCTGATTAACCAATATTCCGTCTTCCTTTAAGGCTTTGAAGCAATTTTCATAAAATTCCTTAGTAAAAAGCTCTTCACCGGGTCCTATTGGGTCTGTAGAATCAACAATAATTAAATCGTATTCATTTGTTCTGGTCTTAACAAATTTAAGACCATCCTCAAAATACAATTTAACCTTTTCACAGCCTAATTTTGATGCAGTAAACGGCAGATATTCTATAGAAATATCTACAACCCTTTTATCGATTTCCACCATTTCTATCTTTTCTACCGAGTTATACCGTGTAAGTTCTCTTACTGTTCCACCGTCTCCCGCACCTATAACCAATATGTTTTTTATATTTTGATTTACAGCCATAGGAACATGAGTTATCATCTCATGGTATATAAACTCATCTTTTTCTGTAAGCATGATAAAATCATCTATTACCAATACCTTACCGAACTCGGGTGTCTCAAAAACATCAATCTTCTGAAAATCACTTTGCTCACTTACAATATGTCTGTCTATTCTTATTGAAAATCTTACGTTCTCTGTATGCTTCTCAGTAAACCATAATTCCATCAGTTGTCCTCCTGAAAAATATTCATGCCGCTAAATATCTCTATCATTTCTTTTCTCAGGCTGTCAGAAATCTCAAGTCTTTTTCTGGGTTGGAGTTCAAACACATCCTTATTAAATAAATAATTTTGTAAATCTATATCTTTGATAAGCATTTTTGTATGAAATGTATTCGCCTGAAAAACATTTATATCAATAGCATCATATTTTTTCAATGTATCTTTATCTATATAATCTTGTATTGATTTTATATCATGATCAATAAAGAATTTTTTGCCATTTATGTCTCTTGTAAATCCTCTGACACGATAGTCAATAGTTATGATATCCGAATCAAAACTCTTTATTAAATAATCCAATGCATTAAGAGGAGATATTTTTCCACATGTTGAAACGTCTATATCAACACGGAATGTGGAAATTGCATTTTCCGGATGATGCTCCGGATACGAATGAACCGTAACATGACTTTTATCCAAATGTGCATGTATAGTTTCGTGTTCAAGCGATTTTATACCCTTGCCAAGATTGCATGATTCATCAATTTCTTCGGGAGTTAATGCACCCTCTGCTATTAAAATATTTACCGATGCTCCCTGAGGATCGTAATCCTGCTTTGAAATATTAAGAATATGCGCTCCGATTATATCAGTTACATCACATAAAATCTGCGTAAGACGTTCAGAATTATATTGTTCATCAATATATTCTATATATTCCATTTGCTCTCTCTCGCTTTTTGCATAACAAACATCATAAATATTAAAACTAAGCGATTTTGTAAGATTATTAAACCCATACAATGCCAGCTTTTTTTCCAACCCTAACACCACTACCTTTCTTTTTTTAATTTTTTATCATTATAAACTATACCTTTATTTTTGTCCAGCCGCCCTTTAAAAATCTCATGTAATTTATGAGCAGTCTCAGTATCTGATCCGTGCCGAATGCAAACCAGGCACCAATCAACCCGAGACCTAATGGATAACAGAACAGCCATGTTGTACCCGGTCTTACCAATCCTATACTTAAAAATGACGTTACAGCAACAAATTTTGTATCTCCCGCACCTCTCAGTATACCGCCCACAACCACGTTTGACGATTGTATGGGAGCCGTAGCTGCAATTATGAGCATAATCGCGGTTCCGGCGCTTATTACGGCAGCTTCATCCGTATACAAAGATACAAGGAAGGAGCCTCCAAATAAGAATAATAAAATAAATATAACACCTATTGTAAGGGCGATTCTTTGAAGAGCCTTGCCGTAAATTGTGGCCATATCAGAACGCTTTGCACCTAAGCTCTGCCCTACCAGAGCGGATGCCGCAATGCCCAAGCCATCTCCGAAGGCAAACGAAATACTCATTATATTTACACATATCTGATGAGTTGCATAGCTTACTGTACCCAATCCCGCAACCAATTTGTTTGTTGTAAAAAATCCTACACGCATAAAAACCTGCTCAACAAACGCACTGCTGCTGATGCTCAATATGCTTGATATTATTTCCTTTTCAAGTTTCCATGATTGTTTTTTGCGAAGCTCTAAAAACTCATGAGCAAATGTAATGGATTTTAATGACAGTAAAAAACCTACAATATTACCGATAGCGGTAGCTATAGCCGCACCCGTAACACCCAGTGCAGGAAAACCAAAATGTCCTCTTATAAGCAAAAAATTAAAGAACAAATTCACCAGATTAGCAGCTATATTTGTTTTCATTGATATTTTTGTATTTCCGGCACCTCTTTGCGAGGCATTTATTGTCAGGCTTAAGGATGTAAAGAAATTCCCTACACAGATTATCCTGAAATAAATTACCGCAACCTCAATAACTTCCGCCTGAGCACCGGCAAATATAATCAATTGTCTCGCATAAACAATTCCTAATCCCGATAAAATCAATGATAAAAAAGCACATATAACCAATGATTGTCTTAATGCCTTATTTGCATCCTCCCGGTTTCCCTCGCCCTTTCTTCTTGCAACAACGGCAGTAACTCCTATATTTAATGAAAATATAACCGCTAAAAGTATCAGCCTCGGTTGTGTTGTTATACCAACTGCCGAGATGGCAGATGCCCCCAGCGCACCAACCATTATAAGGTCTGCAGATGATATTAGCTGCACCAATACAGCCTCTATGGCCGACGGCCACGCAACCTCAACCGCATCCCTGTATATCTCTTTATCAGAAGGAATATCCCCGATAATCCTGTCCTGTTTAATCATATATTTGCTGGAATATATACGCTCCAAGAATTTAGTCATTTTCTTCTCCTCTATTTCAATCCCAATGTTATGTTACCTCTTTTATAATAATAATTCAACTACAAAAGGTTACAAAATTTGCAAAAATGGGATGCATAAAATAGGGTTAGGGCATAGCAGTGAAATGCATCAAATCTGTTTGCTCACTGTCGTTCGCACAGATTTGGCATTTCTTGCATAAGACCTACCGCTATTTTCAGAAAAAACACTCTGAAAATAGGGTTAGGGCTATAAAAAAACTGCTTAGAAATACTAAGCAGTCAGGTTTAATATTTAAATCAGCGAAGCTCCGAATTCCTTGCATCTGTTTATCGCTTCTTCGTCAGGATTCCAAAGCTCTTTTATTCCTTCGGACACTACATCAAAATTACTTTTCTTTAATTCTTCCGTAACTATTTTTACCGCTTCACCGCTCCATCCGTAGGAGCCGAATGCCGCAGCTTTTTTATCCGTAAATTTAAGTCCCTTTATCATTTCCAGCAGGCTTGCAACAGATGACAGAATGCCATTATTTATTGTGGATGAACCCACAAGTATCATCTTGGATTTAAAAATCTCCGTAATAATGTCATTTTTATCTCTCTTCGCACAGTTAAACAGCTTGATTGCCACATCTGAGTCCTTCTCCTTGATACCTTCCGCTATTGCTTCCGCCATTCTTCTTGTGCCGTCCCACATTGTATCATAAATTATGGTTATCTGATTTTCCTTGTAGCTTTTAGCCCATTCAACATATTTAGTAATTATCTGCAGCGGGTTATCCCTCCAGATAATACCGTGACTTGGGCAAATCATGCTGATTGGTATGTTAAGTGCAACAACCTCTTCAACTTTGCTTACAACAAATTTACTGAAAGGAGTAAGTATGTTCGCATAATACTTGATTGCTTCATCAAACAACTCATCCTGATCAACCTTGTCGTTGTACATAAGCTCGGACGCATAATGCTGACCGAAAGCATCGTTACTGAAAAGTATATTTTCTCCCGACATATACGTCATCATGGAATCAGGCCAATGCAGCATGCGCGCTTCAACAAATATCAGTTTATTTTTGCCTATGTCAAGAGTGTCACCGGTTTTCACTTCAACGAAATTCCAATCCTGATGATAGTGCCCCTTTATTATTTTTGCTCCGTTCTTAGTGCAATAAATAGGGGTATCAGGTATTTCTCTCATCAATTCAACCAATCCGCCGGAATGGTCCACTTCATTATGATTCATAATTATGTAGTCAATTTTATTCAGGTCAACTTCTTTTTTCAGATTTGCAACAAACTCCTTTGAAAATGGCTTCCACACAGTATCAATCAATACGGTTTTTTCATCCCTTATCAGGTATGAATTATAGGATGAACCCATGTGTGTTGAATATTCATCTCCGTGAAATCTGTTTAGTTCCCAGTCGATTTTTCCTACCCAGCTTACAGTATCTGTTATTTTAAACATATTACACCTCCAGCTTTTATTTGTTTTTTAATTTAAATATTTTTTCTCAAGGTTCTCCAAAATATCAATATAATATTTCTGAGTGCCCTTCTTTTCTGCTTCACGCTCAAATTCTTCCGTCTTCGCATTTATTTCATCAATAATTTCCTTGGGAAGATTTGTTTCACCAAAATTATATACCGCATCATTTTCTTTTGCAATATGTCTTTTCAGCAGGTGAGTATATCCGATTGCATTGCTTATTACATCAAGCTTACTCTCCTCATCACCGGTTTTAACCCTTTCCAAAGCATCCCTCAAATCACTCATGTACAATCTTCCTAAATCATGCTCAACGAGCATGCCGTGAGTTATTAAATTTTCACCTAATTTACCTAACTTGGTCTGCATTTCCTTAAACAAAAATTTCTCTTCCTTGCCGTGGTGGTGCTCGTCGGCATAATTTCGTATAAATTCAATCATCTTATAAAAATCATCGTAATTTATATCCTCACCCTTCATCACCCTGTAGCATGCCTTTCTTACAACACCCAGCATTCTGAGTATGTATTCATGCTCCATTACCATTATCTGCACACTGTTCATACTATCAGCTCCTTGATATTTTGTACGTATCATCACTTAATTTTTCATACTTCATGCCTGATTTATTTAACAATCCTTTGATAAATTCATCTCTCAGCATGTAATAAGTATTGATGTCACCCTTTGCATCACTCCAATATTTGCTGTGCACACATTCGTGTCTTTTCCATACTGCTTCGTCTTCATCCTGGCTTATAACACTGTTTACATGGTCACATGGCATTCCGTCCAGCAGTGTATCATTTACGGCCTTCATGGCTTTCTCCACTCCCGAATACATACTCAGCGGAGAATATTTTTCTCCGTTTTTAAAGAAAATATCCTTGATTTCTTCAACAGAATCAGGTGATTTTGCAAGCAGCGCTGTTACTGCAACGGCTAACTTTGCTTCAACCTTTGATATCTGATCCTGAAGCCATCCGTGGATGTTTCCCACATCTATAACCTCATCCAGCGGCTTAAGATTGCCGTCACCATATTTTTCACAGAGATTTTTTTTCAAATCTTCATTGTCCGTTAAAGCTAATACATCCTCAACAATATTATTTTGTATTTTGATTTTATCGTATAGCCAAAAATGTATAGGTCCTAAAAATGCGCTCATTTTATGCTCCTTTCAATTGTTAAAATAATGAGCATGATTATATCATGCTCATCCTTGTCAGTCATTGCGCTTATTGTCCAGAATTTTGAAAATCATTCAATTTCTGAAGTAAATCATCAACGTTAAATCCATGTACC
>JAFACY010000134.1 GCA_023425285.1 Bacillota bacterium | reverse complement strand
AGCTTGCGCTGCACTCGGCTCAGGTATGATATACTATAATCAGCAAAATAAACAATAGCACATTTCAAGTAAAGTGAATTATGAAAATAACAATTATATCAGTAGGTAAAATCAAAGAGAAATTTTTTAACGATGCAATTAATGAATACACAAAAAGATTGTCAAAATTCTGCAAGCTCACTGAGGAAGTAATACCTGACGAAAGAGCGGACGACAGCTATTCTCAGGCTGAAATAGAACAGGTTAAAACAAGAGAAGGAATAAAAATAATTAACAGCATACCTAAAAATTCATATGTCATAATCATGGATATAAAGGGAAAGCAGCTCAGTTCTGAAGAATTAGCCGAAAAAATCAGCAATTTAGGTGTTAACGGCATATCGGATATAACCTTTGTGATAGGCGGCAGCAACGGTCTGTCAGAGGATGTAATAGAAAAAGCCGATTTCAGGCTGTCATTTTCCAAAATGACATTTCCTCACCAGCTTTTTAAAATCATACTATTGGAACAAGTATACCGCGCATTCAAAATAAATGCGGGGGAAACTTATCATAAGTAGGATATGGCAGCAAAGAAATGTTTTTAGTATCCTTTATTTTATTATTTTTATTGTTGATTTCTTTTAATAATTAGGTTATAATTTGTATAAGATAAAGAATAGGCAGTTGGCTATGGCTGACATTACTTTAAAACGTACTATTAATTACCCTGTGCCAGCAGGGTAATTACTTTTTTTGTCCATTTATGATAACTGCTACCAACATTGCAAATGCAATCATTAGTGAAACAGCCTCGTATGTAGATATAGGCTTCATCTCCCTTTCAAAAGAGTTTCCTCCTTTTCATCAGGATGCATCAGCCATACCCTGCTCTACCTATTCTTATAATATTTTACAATATTTTTCCAAATAATACAAGTTCTAATCTGATTGTTCGTAAATAATATTATTATCCTTATCATAGCCTTTTATATTTTTTATATATACACCATCATCCTTGTGCTTGAGGATAATTAAGAATAAATTTTCATGAAAAGTTGTTGTGGAAAAAACATCTCCGTTTCCAAGGGTGAATTCGACTTTTTCTATGTTATCATCATTTTTTGCTCCATATAATAAATAGCGTTGATCTGTAGCGCCGTTCCACGAGTAGTCAATACCTTTTGACAAATCATTTTCAAAGCCTATTGGCTGATCTCCCAGTGTCCAGAAAAAAAATATCTTTCTTACAGTATTGCAGGATACCCACTTATCGTATTTTCCAAGCATGTAACGTTCGTTATCATATTCTTCTACATGCACTACCCTTGAGGGACCATAATGAATGCTGTGCTCTGATTGCTTGTGGGCCTCCATAGGGGTCAGATATAATCCGTAAAGATTCATAAAAAGGAAAAACAAAATTGCAATAATTGCAAAATTTCTTATGGTAATTTTCAGTCTGTTCATACTTCACCTGCTTTGAGAGGTATTTCTACTCTGAAACTTCTGTTGTATAAATCATAATTAATGATTAATGTATCCGCTTCCTTTGAAAAATCATTTACGTTCTTTCTGCCTCTCGTTATAATTCCCTCTGAGCTGTAACCGGAACCGGTAAAATAAGTATTTCCTAAATTATCACCTACTTCTCCTATATATCCGGAGTTCCATCCGCCTTTCCATGGCTTTTTATTGTAGCTTCTATAAAATATGTTCATATCTCCGTTTTTATCATATATGACATTTGTAAAATGTATAACCCTGTCGTCAATTTGAACCTTTTCATCTATGTCTATTTGATATACAATTTCTGACTCAGGAAAATCTTTCAAAGGATTGCCGCTGAATAACGCATGCATTAAAGGCGCACCTAAAAAATATAAGCTCATTAATATCGAAATAAATAGCAGAACATTCGATATAGACCATATCCATCCAAGCAACGGGTTATGCTGCTTATTAAGCTCTTTTCCTATTATTTTTGCATCACCCATATCATTTACTGACAATTCTTCCGCTTCATTTCTATTGTATCCCTGCTCAAGATAATATTCTGTTTTATCAGATATATGAGCTTCAAGTTCTTTCCTTATAGTGTCTCTGTCATATCTGAACTTTATTTGTGATATTACTTCCTGCAGGAACCTTTCTTTATTAAGTAAGGGCATTTAATTCACCGCCAACTACCTTATTAACAGATGAAGAAAATATATTCCATTTTTTCTTTTCTTCTTCAAGCTGCTTTTTACCTTTTACAGTTATCTGATAATATTTCCTTTCTCTGCCACTGTCTCCTTTAGACATATAGGATTTTACAAATCCGTCATTTTCAAGCTTATGCAATATGGGATACAATGTACCTTCTTTAAATTGAAATGTTTTATCAGAACGTACTTCAAGCTCCTTAATCATCTCATAGCCATACATATCTGCATTGCTTAACAATGACAGAACCAGCAAAATTGAACTTCCGCCAATTAAATTTTTATCAATTTTCATATTTCACCTCACAAAATATACATAGAGCTTCTAAGTATATTATACTTAGAAGCTCTATGTATGTCAATGTGTTTTTACCTTTTACCGTTAATTGCTACTTAGCACGTGAAGCTTAAATACAGACCGTATTAACCTTAAAACGATATTAAATAAATTATAAATCTTTTTCAGAATATGTATTGATTATAAAGGCATATTCACATTC
>JAFACY010000110.1 GCA_023425285.1 Bacillota bacterium | reverse complement strand
TATATAATTTTCCACATTCATGCTGTCCAGGACAGATTTTAAGTAGCAAAGCTCCAGAGGCTCCGTTATAATCGGTTCAAATGCAGAAAATACGGTTTTCACCCGTACCTTTTTTAAAAATACAATCATATCTGTCTCCTGCTGAGGCTGTCATCCTTAAACACATGGTGTTTAATATTATACGGCTTATACGAAAACATAGGTAACAGCACTTGTATAATGTAATTCAGAAAAAAATTGCTGTGATGCACATATAAATATTTGTATTGCTCCCTGCAGCCTATTTTCAGCTTGCTTTCTTCGGCTGTCTGTCCGAATTCTATGGTAGCAGACTTGTTTTCGATTCCGACCTCAATAATTTTGAGAAGCATATTGTAGTATATATCATACAGCTTTATGTCTTCTTTATTAAAACCGCCGAATAAAAAATAAAGAATATTATTTATTGATTTTAACTGAATAAAACCTATGATATCGTGAGTGCCTGCATCTGAAAATTCGTATATTTCGGCGTCATATTCCCTGAAAAAGTCAATTGGCAGTGTTTCCAAGGGGTTGTCTGTCCTGTTCATGATGCTGAGATAAAGCTTGTAATGCTTTTCATTAAATTCATCATTGCTTATTTTCCGTATATTTAACTTGTTTCTGAAGTCGAGCGCTTTTTGTATTCTTCTTCGGTATGGACTTCTCAGACTGTTCAGATAATCATCGAAGGAAGTAAATCTGTTATCAAAGACAAAGGATGATAAAGTTTTTCCGCAGCCGCTGAAAATGTCATCACCATTAAGCAGGATTGTTAATCCTTTTTTCTTTTTTATTATATTTTCGATTGCAGCATGATTGCCAAAATAGCCCCTCATACATACAGAGACGGGCAGACCTATTATTTTAACATTGACCTTCAAGGGGAATAAATTACTGAAATTTAACAGATTCAGTTTAAGAGCATAAGAAATTAACAAGCTGTTATCCGTAAACTCATATTCCTGATCGCAGGGATTGACTTTTTCCAGCAGCTTTAAAAGAGGCAGCAGCTCATTTATTTGATTTTCAGATATGAAATGATAGTGATTGGATTCAAAATCATTTATAGTCCTATATATACTCATCACTCAGTACCTTAACGTATGCCTTGTAGCTTTTAGATTCACAGTCGGCCCATTTGATGCCGAAGCTTTTGGATTTGAAATTATCCGATAAAATCCAGCCTGATTCCATGTAGTCATATTTACCTTTGATGCATTTGAAGCAGTGATTAAACAGGCAAAGTATGGCTCCTCTGTTTCTTTCACCGGGGACTACACCCATTTCCACGATTTTAAATGTATCTATTTTGTGAGAAAACAGTCTGTTCCTGATAACCGTTTTTAATCCGACAGTTTCATTTGAGTTCATTATCTGATTGAAATCAGGATACCACAGCATAAAGCCGACGGGTCTGCCTTCCTTTTCCACAAAAAGTAAATTTTCTGGCTTGATTAAAAACCTCAGATCCTTAAACAATTCGTAATCCTCTTCCTTTTTTCTGGGATAGTAAAATAGATGTTCCCTGAAGCTTGAATTGTTTATATCAGTGTATATTTCAGCCTCGCTCTTTAAATTGCCAAAATCGGCTGCTCTGACAGTGTAAGTTTTATTTAATCTGTCCACTGTTTCATCGCTTAAGAGTTTGTCCGTATTTCGCATATCTTTTTTGTAGCTAACCATTTCAATGGCTTCAAAGTTGTTTTTTGTAAAAAATTCATGGTAAAATTCGGGATTGTGTGCCATGCCAAAGCTCTGCATTTTGTCATAGCCGCTTGCCAGAAATCCAAGCCCGTAATTAACGTGTATGTTCAGGGAAGCACTTATTTTATAAGCACCCTTTTCAGATGCAAATTGCTCAGCTCTGTCCATAATAAGCCCGAATGCTTCATGGCTCGGTTCGACAGCCTCAAAAAAACCAATCTGAACAAAGTCCTGCATTCTGTAGGCGAATGCAAGAATACATATCATAATGATTTTATCATTATCCATAACCATCAGCGGTTCCAGATCCACCGACCTGCACAGCTCAGAGGTCCCGTAAACCAGACCCCTCAGCAGTCCTGACATGGAGTCTCTTTTTAATGGATTATTTAAATATTGGCTTTTATAAAAGCTTACAAATTTTTTTCTGTCTTTAGCTGTTACATTGATTAATTCCATTTTCTTCTCCGAATTAGCTTTGACACTTGTCCCTGAACTTTATTATGACATGGGAGGAATCACAAAACGGTTTGTTTTTTGATTTTCCGCAGCGGCAAAGTGTTTGTCTGTTTCTTACCTCATATATGACACCGTCAACCGATTCTATGGGTATACCGCCCCTGATGTACACAGGACCGCTGACGTTCAACTCATCATCCTGGAGTATTTCTATTGATGGGTTCAGCTCCGGCTCGATTTCTTCATTGCTTTTGGTGACGGCAAGCAGTCTTCCTGCAGGGCATTCAACAGCGGCAATTATTGCTTCTTCTCTCAGACGCTCATCATCCGATCTTTCCGTAAGCTCCCACGCATCTCCGTCGTTTCTGTGGCAAAACCGTGCATAGGCACATCTGCCGTCATCCAACAGCGTGATACCGGGACCATCAAATACTTCCGCGCGCTCTATAAACGTTTCCTTTGAAGCTGTTTCGGTTCCGTCAAATTCGATTTTACCGTGAGTTCCGTCACAAAAAGGAGGATTTGAGGAGTGACCGCATCTGCACAGCAGGTAGGTTTCGGCACCTGTTAACGGTTCTCCATCCTTATATTCATATTGGTCGCCTTTTAAAACTATGATTTTTTCACTCAATGGAACATTGCCCGTAATCCTGTAAGGACCATTTTTTATAATTTTTATTTTTTGCTTATTATTCATACTTATCCCATCGTAATTTTGTCGTACTGTTATTCAGATATGATATATGGATTATAACATACATTGTCAAATACGTAAAATGCTGATTTTACCATTCACAATATGCTCTCTATAGTTATTCACATAAAATAATAATTTATTTAAAATAATTAATATAGTTAAATAAATGAATTTTGGGTATAACACATATATATTATTAAAGAGGGAGAGATGCAAATTGAAAGCAATGGTGATAAATAAAACAGGCGGTCCTGAAGTCTTTGAAATGATGGATATAGATTTTCCCGAATTGAAACCGGGATATGTATTGGTAAAGGTGGTTGCAAGCAGCTTAAATCCATTGGAAACCAAAATAAGGTCGGGATTGACTCCGGCGATTATACCGAGCTTTCCTGCTGTTCTCAATGCAGACTTTTCGGGGACTGTAATGCGTGTCAGCGAGGGTGTGCAGAAGGTTAAGATAGGTGATGAGGTTTACGGCTTCGTCGGAGGAGTAAAAAAAGAATGGGGGGCGTTGGCAGAATATACATTGGTGGACGAGGATTTGTTATGCCTCAAGCCGGGCAATGTAGACTTTTACGAAGCGGCAATGTATCCATTGGTCGGAATCACTGCATGGAGAGCAATTATTGAAAATTCCAATATAAAAACAAATGATAAGGTGCTCATACACGGTGCCGCGGGAGGTGTGGGACACATTGCTGTACAATTGGCAAAGCTGCTTAATGCAAAGGTATATGCCACTGTTTCAAGTGCGGAAAAAGGAGAAACTGCCAAAAGCTTCGGAGCTGATTATGTGATAAATTACAAGACTGAGGATGTGGAGCAATACGTCAACAAATATACCGGAGGAACTGGATTTGATGTTGTATTTGATACAATCGGAGGAAATAATTTATTGAACAGCTTCAGTGCGGTTAAAATAGGAGGTCTCGTTGTAACCACCAACACCAGGGTGACACTTGATTTAAGCATGATGCACAGCAAATCAATAGGACTTAAAGCAATTTTCATGGTGCTGCCTGTCATAACAAATGCGAATAGGTATGAAATAGGGAACATTTTAAATGAAATGAAAAACCTGATAGAGGCCGGAAGTCTCAGAATATTAAAGGATAAAGAGGAATTTAAATTTTCAGAAATCGTAAAGGCTCATGAATATTACGAATCAGGCAAGGCAACCGGAAAAATACTTTTGATAAATGATCTGACACAATAGTGTCATTAAACAATATAGCACCCATCGGGTGCTATATTGTTTTTAATTATTGTTATCAAGTTTAATTTCTTCTATCTTTCTTTTCAGTACACTAATAGCTTCTTGCGAAGTAACAATTTTGCTTATTAAATCTGCCATTGGGCTGTCAGGGTTATCCTTATCCTGCTCAAATATTATTTTACCGATTTCTATAAGATATTGATTAATCTGTTTTTCTTCCGAAGATATTGCTGAGTTGAGTTTTGTGGTTTCAGCAAAATCCTTTGCTTTTTCAGTTGCGGTACCTGCCGCATCACTTAATTTTTTACCTAAATCATTAAAAAATGCCATACTATCCACCCTTCCCATAATTTATCGTTGTATTAATTTTATACCAATTTATTTGAAAAATAAACTTGTTTTGAAAAATTATTTATAATTTCTTAAGAAATATGTAGTATAATATAAACAATTGTTACAAGGAGGAATTATGGATAGATATTATTACAATGAATATACAAATAACAATTTAATAAATAAAGTATTGATAGAATTTTTTGCATTATTGTTAACATGCACCGTAGGAATGGTATTTGGTCTGATGTTTGTACCGCCGCAATTTGCATTTATAGCAGGCATAGGTTCGTTTATAGTCCTGCTGATAGCTGCAATAACCAAAAGAAGAGAATTCAAGCCTCTTTCAAGATTAAACTGTTTTTCAGTGGCATTTCTGATGGGAATAAGCTTGTATCCCACACTCATGTATTACTGGTCGTCCATGGGCTCATTTATGGTGCTGGTATCTCTTGGGATAACCACGGCTATATTCGGTGGATTGGCATTGTATTCATCACAGTCCAAGAAGGATTTCACATTCCTTGGCGGTACGTTGTTCGCAGGACTGATTGCTCTGATATTGATAAGTCTTGTAGGCTTTTTCGTCAGAACAGACATATATCATCTCGCCATAGCATGGCTTGGCATACTGATATTCAGTGGTTATGTACTTCATGACATTTCAGTTATCAAGAACAGACCATTCATGGAAGCCGACGTACCTGCAATTGCTCTAAACTTGTTCCTTGATTTCATCAATATATTTATTTATGTTTTGAGAATAGTTTCAAGCTTCAGCAGAAGAGATTAATAAATGTATGTAAAAAAAGCATGTCATTATGATGTGTTTTTTTCTTATTCAGGTCAAACAAACATTGGAATATGAAAAAACGACTGTATAATAAAAAAGTATTAATCCTTTCGGATGTTTATATTAAGAGTTATAATGAATTATCAAATTAAAACAGGAGATTAATATGTCTGAAAATATAAAAATAGCAATATTAGGATTTGGAAACGTGGGAAGGGCATTTGCCAGACTTCTGACGGAAAAACAGGAAGAAATATATAGTAAGTTTAATGTAAAGGTTGATGTAGTGGCTGTTTCCACAAGATCAAAAGGATGCCTTGTAAACGAAGAGGGCATAGATTTAACAGGTGCGTTAAATGATCTTGAAAAATACAATTATTTTGATGAAAGCAGGAGCGATTATAAAGATATCAGCTCCATGAAAATTGCTGAAAATGTAGACTATGATATTTTATTTGAGTTAACTCCTCTTCAGATATTTTCGGGACAACCTGCAATTGATCATATAAAGGCTGCATTGAACAGAAAAAAACATGCTGTCAGTGCAAATAAGGGACCTATTGCGTGGGCGTTTAAATCTCTTCGCGACCTCGCAGATGAAAATAATGTGTTGTTTTATTATGAAACGACAGTGATGGACGGAACACCGGTTTTCAATCTCGTGGATGAAACATTGAAATTCTGTAAGGTGACGGAAGTAAAGGGAATACTCAATTCTACGACGAATTTTGTCCTGGAGGAAATCGCAAAAGGTAAATCATATGATGAGGTTATACAGGAGGGAAAGAAAAGAGGCTTTGTTGAAGAAGACCCGTCCATGGATATAGAGGGATGGGATGCGGCAGCGAAGACGGCAGCCCTTTTGAATGTACTGATGGAAGCGGATATAACTCCATATGATGTTGACAGAAAGGGTATAGAAGATATAAATTATGAAAAAATCAAGGAAGCAGAAGCAAGAGGAAACGTAATTAAGCTTGTATGCTACGGCGGTATTGGAGCCGGCAAGATTACGGCAAGAGTCAGACCGGAGGAAGTGAGTAAAAATTCACTGCTTGCAAGCATAACGGGAACAACCTCTATAGTGAGTATCACTACAGATTTGATGGGAACAGTGTCAATAGTGGAGCATGAGCCGGAAATAGAGCAGACAGCTTACGGCGTGTTCAGTGACCTTGTTAGAGTGTTGAGCAATAATCCATTGACAAATTAAAGCTGTTGTAATAACATCAGCAGAAAGAAATTATTTGGAGTAAAGTATGAAGCTATTTAAAGTAAAAGACAACACATATTGCATTGATGTAGGGGATTCTTATGTTCCTCTGTATAAAACAAATGAGAATGACATTGTTTTGTTAGATTCGGGACATATATATGAAAGAGAAATAATAGAATCCGTAATAAAGGAAAATAAATTTAACATAAAAGGAATAATAAGCAGCCACTGTCATCCTGATCATGTAGGAAACAACCAATATTTCAAGGATAAATACAATTGCCTCATTGCCGCACCTATGTATGAAGCACAAATTTGCAGGTCGGCAATTAACCTCAAGGCATATTTCAACGATATCACCGTTACGGAGGTCAGGGAGCAATATGGCTTTATGATTTTTGAAACGGATGTGTATATAACAGACGACCAAAATGAAATTAGCTTTTGCGGGGCAGATTTTAAAATACTGCATACACCCGGTCACAGTCCCGAACATCTGTGCATAACGACTCCCGACAATGTAGGATATGTTGCTGATGCTCTGGTAAGTCATGAAGTAATAGAAACAGCCAAAATCCCGTTTGATTTTGTACTTTTGGAGGATCTGAAAAGCAAGGACAAAATGCTGAGCTATGACTGTGAAAAATATATAATTGCTCACAAGGGAATCTGCGATGATATAACTGGACTCATAGCCGACAACATAGCATTTTATGTGCATCGTGCCGAAAAAACCTATGAAATAATTGAGGGCAGAATGACAATGGATGAAATTGTTAATGCTGCATCCAGAAGCTTCGATGTTAATGTAAATAATTTATATAGATATGACATGATAAAGAGAATGCTTCAATGTCATGTGGATTATCTCTATGAAACGGGAAGACTGAGATTAGTTATGGATGTGGGCTTCAGAAAATATGAAAGAAAATAAAGGAAGTATCGATGAAAAACTTAATTTATGACAGACTGAAAAATGTCGAAGGCAAAATAGGATTTTATTATAAAAATCTCACAACAAAAGAAGAAATAAGCTTTAATGAGAACGAAGCATTTCTGGCGGCAAGCGTAATAAAGCTTCCTGTATTGGCGGTTGTACTTAGTGAAGTATCTAAAGGAAATATAAGGATGTCTGATGTTATAAAGGTTAAAAACAGCGACAAGGTTCCCGGATGCGGAGCGCTGTATTCTTTTACTGATGAACCTGAGGTTGATATACAGACACTTTGCAAGCTCATGATTACCATAAGTGACAATACGGCAACCAACGTCTTGATTAATCATTTTACACTTGAAAAAATGTCACAGGAATTTATTAAACTGGGATTGAAGGATACCAAGCTCAGACGTTTATTGTTTGACTCGGAGGCAAAGAAAAATGGTCTGGAAAATGTATTTACACCTAAGGAAATATGCACATTGCTGGAGCAAATATATAACAGAAGCTTCGTAAATGAAAATGTATCTGAAGAAGCGGAAAAAATCCTCCTTGAGCAGCAGATAAACCATAAAATCCCGGGGAGGCTTCCTGATTTTAAAATTGCACATAAAACGGGAGAGGATGACGGCATAACTCACGATGTGGGCATAGTCTATGCCGAAGAACCGTTCATAGTTGTCTTTGCATCAAACAACACAAACGTACATGAGTTTGAACAAATAATACGTGAAATTTCATATGATCTTGCAACAATGAAATGATTATCATCCATTGCAATGAAGTTTTTTTCATAAAACAAAGACCTCTGATATTACAAATATCAGAGGTCTTATTTTACTATTTAACTGTTTCATAAGGCCATGTATTTATACCGCCAAAATCATAAACATTTGTATATCCCATTCTGATTAATTCCCTTGCTGCGGTTGCACTTCTGTTGCCGCTCCTGCAATATACAAGGATTTTAGCATCCTTGTCGGGAAGAACACCGTCTGCATTGTCAGTGATTTCTGTAACCGGCAGAAGCACTGCATTTTCAATATGTCCGCTGTCAAATTCCTCCTGTGTCCTTACATCAAGTATAATCACATCCTCACTGTCAATTATGGTTTTTGCTTCCTCCGCACTGATTCTTATGTATTCGGTCTTATTTACATCTATATTATTAACTGAATTATTACAACCTGTTAAAGTCATCGCTGAAATTATAAACATAATAACAAATCCTTTCATTACAATTTCCTTTCTCATTCGTATTTATTATGTAAATTATACCCGTAAGCATTTAATTTAAACAATTGCATTGATTAACAGCATAAGGATATAAAATAAAATTGAAATTTATACTTTATATGGTAAAATAAAAATATAGAAAAACATAGGATGAGAGAAAGAGAGGAACTGATATGCCGGTATTAAAATTAAAAGCAATAGACGGGAAGAAAGCTTTGACAATGAGCAAGGAGCTGATTGATGAGCTGCAGGAGTTGATTCAGTGCCCGAGAGATTATTTCACCATTGAAGTGATTCAGTCGAAATTTATCATGGATGGTAAATTTGTCGGAGGTCCGCAGACTGTGGATGTTTTATGGTTTGACAGGGGACAAGATGTACAGGATAAGGCGGCAAAGATAATTACCAAGCATATAAATACAATAGGATATAAGAATGTTGATGTAGTATTTCATCCTCTTGAGCACAGTAAGTATTATGAAAACGGAGAACATTTTTAGTAAGAGATTTAAACAGATTGAGAGGGATAACGAATGAAATACGATTTTACGAGTATAATTGACCGTAGGGGGAGAGATTCTGTTGCTGTAGATCTGATGGAGGGTCTCAGTCCGGGAGCACCCAAGGAAGGCTTTGACGTAATTCCTATGTGGATTGCGGATATGAATTTCCCTACGGTGCCGACGATTCAGGAGGCGATAATTGAACGTGCAAAGCACCCTATGTTCGGATATTTTGAGATGAGAGATGAATATTATGAATCTATAATAAAGTGGCATGAAGCACATCATGGAGTTAAGGGTCTGGAGGCGGAGCATATAGGATATGAAAATGGTGTTCTCGGATGTGTGGTATCCGCACTCGATGCATTTTCTGCACCTGGAGATTGTGTGCTGATTCATGCTCCTACATATATAGGATTTACATCCTCCCTGAAAAACAACGGACGAAAGATTATTTTAAGTGACCTTGTGCTTGATGAAGGTGGGATATGGCGCATGGATTATGAGGATATGGAAGCCAAGCTAAAAAAATATAAAATTCATGTTGCAATATTTTGTTCTCCTCACAATCCCTGCGGACGTGTGTGGGAGCGCGAAGAGATAGAAAGAGCGATGGAAATTTACAAAAGGAATGATTGTGTCGTAATTGCTGATGAAATATGGAGCGATATTATTTTGTACGGTAATAAGCACATTCCTACTCAAAGCGTAAGTGAGGATGCACGCAATCGCACTATTGCCGTCTATGCACCAAGCAAGACTTTTAATATTGCGGGATTGGTGGGAGCATATCACATAATTTACAGCGAGTATCTTCGTGACCGCGTGAGAGCACAGAGCAGCAAGCCTCATTATAATGAAGCAAATATTCTTTCCGTCCATGCACTGATAGGAGCATATAAGCAGGAAGGATACGAATGGGTTGAGGAAATGTGCCAGGTGCTTGCCGAAAATATAGATTATGCGAGCGAACACATCAATAAAAATTATGAAGGAATAAAATTTTCAAAGCCTCAGGGCACATACATGCTGTATCTTGATTGTGAAGAATGGTGCAAAAATCACAATATGACACTTCAACAGCTTCACAAGGCGGGAACAGATGTAGGGGTTACGTGGCAGGACGGAAGACCATTCAACCGTCCATATGCAATCCGCATGAATTTAGCACTGCCTAAATCGAGGGTTATTGAAGCGTTTGATCGTTTGGATAAATACGTGTTTAATGTGAAGGAGTAGTATGGAATTTAACAGATCTGTAATCGATTTAATCAAAGAAAGAAAATCTACAAGAACTTATGACGGGAGAGCCTTGGAAGAGCCGGATTTAAAGAAGCTTAATACTTATTTGTATGAACTAAGCAATGAAAATGAAATTAAGGCAAGATTTAAGATTATTTTAAACCTTGGAACAAGCAAGGATGAATCAAAGAAATTAGGAACCTACGGATTTATCCAGGGAGCGAACTCCTATGTTATAGGTATCATGAATAAGGATGTAAATGATGCCGTTGAATTTGGATATTTATTTGAAAAAATAGTTCTGTTTGCGGCTGATCTGGGAGTACAGACCTGCTGGCTTGGAGGAACCTTCAAAAAGGAGAGCTTTCACGAAATTTCAGACTTAAATGAAAATGAGTTTATATCTGTCATATCTCCGGTCGGATATAAAAAGGATAAGAGAAGTATTATTGAAAACACAATGAGATTGGCTGCAGGCTCGGATAAAAGAAAGCCGTGGAGTGAGCTGTTCTTTGATAAGGATATGCAGCCGCTAAATGAAAAGGATGAAGTGCTTAAACAGGCTCTTGAAATGGTGAGATTGGGACCTTCAGCTTCCAACAAACAGCCATGGAGGATAATCAAGGATGAAGACATGTTCCATTTCTTTATTTGCAGGACTAAAAACTATGGTGTATCAGGTTATGATTTGCAATTGAATGACATCGGTATAGCAAAATGTCACTTTGAGTTAGCATTAAGAGAATCAGGCATAAAAGTAAACTGGCAGTCTTTGAATCAGGCAGATACATCTGAAGGCTGGGAATATGTCACTTCATGGACAAAATAATTTCCAACAAGGTAATTGATACAAGATTATAGAACAGAGGACGGTTCTGTTGTCATTATACAGAGCCGTCTTCACTTTTTTCTCTGATATATTCATTATCCATGTAGCTTGAATTCAGCAGAAAATCTGCTGTTGATACATTTGTGGCTACGGGTATGTCATAAAGTACTGCAATTCTAAGCAACGCTTTTACGTCGGGGTCATGGGGCTGCGAGGACAGAGGGTCCCAAAAGAAAATCATGAAATCAATCATGCCTTCAACTATGGCGGCTCCGATCTGCTGGTCTCCTCCCAAGGGGCCACTTTCAAATGCCTTGACAGGCAGGGCGGTTTCCTCAACAATCATCCTTACTGTGGTGCCTGTGCCGCACAGGAAATGCTTTGACAGTATTTCTTTATTAGCTTTTACCCAGTTAAGGAGTGAGACTTTTTTCCCGTCATGGGCTATCAGCGCAATATTTTTCTGTTTTTTTATATCGTTTAGCTTTCTCATAAATTACCTTCTATTAAATGAGCGATTTTTCCATTTCCTCTAAAATTTTTATATCTTCTGCTTTTAATTTTTCGTACAAGTTATGTCTGTATTTTTTTGATTCATCAAGTTTGCTTTTCTTGCCTTTAGCAATATTGATATCATACCAATAAATTTTTTTATTTTTGTAGTACAGGTCAAAGTCAACAAGTCGTTTACCGTCAGTTGAATATTCCAATGCCATTAAAATCATTTTAACCTCTTGAGGTGTAAAAAATGTAAATAATCTTACCTGATAGGTCATTACAAAGTAAAGCATTACGGCATAGTCCTTGGTCCAGCTTTCACCTAAAATCATACCTACTTCAAGCTTTGAGAACACAAACATTAACCTGTCATAGTTCTCCTTATATTTACCGGCAGCATCATATATGTTAATTCTGAGTTCATACCACTGACTGTCATTCAAACTTTGGGTAACAAGTCTCAATCCCTCTAATCGCAATCTTTCCTGAACTTCTCTGACAGGTTGCTGAACTAACAGCTTAGTATCCAAAAGGTCGGCAACCGGACCGCTAAGTATCTTATCTGTAAAAGAAATGATTGTGTCATCCTTTTCTCCCATCCCGATTCCACCGATTAAATCAACTTCCTTACCGTCAAAAATTTCTTTAAGCTTATCTACCAGCTTGTTTTCATTACTATGTATTCGCACGACTATTGATGCAGGTCCCATATCTACTCTGTGAACAAGGTTACATGCGTGACTGTTTATAATTGAAGATAGTATAATTGTTGAAGCATTATTGATAAGAACAATTTTTTTTGCATCTTCTACATAGGTTTTTTCATGATTTATACCTGTTATAAAGCAAAGGGTGCTATACTCTGATGATTTTTCCATTCCCTGCTTGTAGTCCGTAACTTCACCACTTAGATTTGCTTCTAAAAAATTTGCAACCTCATCAATTTTTTCGCTTCTGATAAATAAATAGCGTGGTCCCATTCTGAATAACAGCATAAAATATCCTCCTTCTTATAGTCCGATTCTTTTTAACTTCATTCCCCTTGAAACATCTGTATTCAGAGGATATTCTAAATGAAACACCCTCTTGTCAGATAAATCAATTATATTTATATTTAATAATCCATTCAAACCAATTGTTCCGTTTTCATTGTAATGACCTGGCTCAAAGCTATGACCATATAGATTGAAATCAGTATTATTATGTGAATTTTCTTTGTAGTAATGACTGACTGAGATACTGCAGCCATTGATTGTCAGGATTCCATCCTCCAATACTGTACCGCTTTCGGTTAACTGGCTGACTATTTTATAATCATCATGGTTTCCCATAACATAGTAGATTTTAGCAAATTTATTTTTTTCTAACTCTTTAATGAGTTTTTTGACACCTTTTAAATAGCAATCAATTCGATTTTTATAAATACCCAGCTTAATATTATCTGCCATATCACCGGTGTGTATAATGTATTGAGGCTTCAGGATATTAATAACTCTATAAATGTAATTATAAATATCTACAGGAGTATCGCTTATATGTAATATTATAGGTCCCTTTATATCCTTTAATAACTTTTTTGAAATATAAGGATAATTAAATAAGGATAATAATCCTATACAGGCGTCTTTAAGGATTTTCATGTAAATTACCTCCAGACATCAATATTTTACGCATTATGTTCTAATTTAATAACATTATATATAATTTTTTAAATTAAAGCAAGGAAGTAACTTTATATATATTAAGAGGCGGTTCTGTCTTGAACCGTCTCTGATGTTTTTATTTATCTGCTTATTTTTATAAAATGATGAATAAAGTCTTCGTGTGGTTTTTCAACGAAAAACATGGATAAACCGCCTAATCCCACATGAGTTCCTACAGCTACCCCCATTTGCATTATATATATCTCTCCATGATATGAAGCAATATTTATGAGCATTGACTTTAAGTTTTCAGCTTTATTTATATCTGAGGTATATCCGATAATTACAAAGTTTGTCTGTTCAAGGTCTGCATGCTTGACGAATTCCTGGATGTAATAGTTATATACCTGCTTTAAACCTCGTTTTTTTGCAACGACAGCGCCTTTCGTGTTTTTCATTGACATAATCGGATGCACATTCAGCAATTTTCCGATTATACCGCTGGTATTAGAAAGCCTTCCGCTTCGTATAAGATTGTCTAAATCATCCACCGACAGGAGATGCTTAATTTTGTATTTTATCGATTCGCAATATTCAATAAGCATATTTAAATTATATCCCTGTTCCATCAGCATTGCACATTTCATAACAAGCCATCCGCTTCCATGGCTCATAGAAACAGAATCTATAATTTCAAAACGTATTTTTGATCCGGGATTTTGCTCGTAATATAATTCCTTTGCCAATAAAGCACCCTGGTAAGACCCGCTTGTGCCGCTTGACATGCATATGCACAATACTTCATCATATCCTTGTTCAATTGCTTTATCGATACATGCAATATAAGATTTAGGACTTGGCATGGAGGTTGTGGGATGAGATGTATAGTTCATAAGATTTTTGTAAAAGTCATCATTTGAAATATCAATACGATCCATGTACTCCCTTCCCTCTATATTGATAACAAGTGGCGCTATACAAATGTTGTATTTGTCCAATATTTCCTGAGACAAGTCACAAGTTGAATCAGATATAAGTTTTATTTTCATAAATTGCTCCTGTCATATTAAATTAATCTAAAAAATTAGTTGACACATCATAGCATTTTATTCGACACAATTCAACTGTTTTCGACAATAAAGAGAGTAAATATCATATAACAATTGAAAAGCGGTGAAATTCCTGAAAATTTTATTATTTTTACAATTTTTTAATATTTTTTGATTAAGAAAAATATTTTGGGTATAAGCATTATATAATATTTAAAGGAGAGTGATGCGATGAAAGCAATGGTAATAAATAAGTTTGGAGGACCCGAAGTATTTGAGCTGGTTGATATACCCAAGCCGGAACTGAAGCCGGGGTATGTGCTGGTAAAAGTTATGGCAAGCAGCTTAAATCCCTTTGAAGTAAAACTCAGGTCAGGACTTTTGCCTGAAATTACCCCACCGTTCCCTGCTGTATTAAATGCGGATTTTTCGGGGGTAGTTATTAAGAATGGGGAAAACGTTGAACTGTACAGGACAGGAGATGAGGTTTTCGGGTTTATAGGAGGTTTGTTGAATGAAAATGGAGCCTTGGCGGAATATGCAATAGTTGATGAAGAGCTTTTGTGTATGAAGCCGAAGAATGTGGATTTTAAAACTGCAGCATTGTTTCCGTTGGTAGGCATCACTGCATATAGGGCAATTATGGAGAAATCAAACATCAAGCCCAATGATAAGGTGCTGATTCACGGAGCTGCAGGGGGAGTAGGTCACATGGCAGTACAATTTGCAAAAATGCTGAATGCCACGGTTTATGCCACTGTTTCAAGTGATGAAAAGGCTGAAATTGCTGAGCATCTTGGCGCAGACCACGTTATAAATTACAAAGAAACAAGTGTGGAACAATATGTGAAGGAATTCACAGACGGAAAGGGATTTGACGTGGTTTTTGATACCATAGGCTGTGAAAATCTGCTTAACAGTTTTAAAGCAGTAAAGCCTGAGGGACTTGTGATGACAACCAATTCGAGAGTATCTCTGGATCTTACCTTAATTCATCATAAATCGATAACTTTTAAAACAATTTACATTGTATTACCCATTGTAAATAATGAGAACAGATATGAAATAGGAAACACGTTAAACGAAATAAAGAAGCTTATTGAGTCGGGAGATTTAACTATTTACAGGGATGAAAATGAATTTTTCTTTTCGGAAATAGCCAAAGCACACCAATATTATCAGGATGGAAATACAACTGCTAAGATTTCCTTAATAAATGATTTGATTTAGCAAATTTGCAATAATAAAGCCCCGTAGAATTTACAGTGGGGCTTTATTATTTGTATCAACAAAATATTATCGTAAAACGATAAATAATTATTGACTTATATAAAAAACTTGATATAATTATTATTATAAATATCTTTGAGAATCGTGGAGGCAGTTATGTACCAGAAGAGCGTCATTCATCATATGACAAAAATTTGTATTGATATTTTATTTTTTGCAGGAATTATATGCTGCGCGTATATTCCGTTTTCATCAAGACTGTTATTTTATTATTTCGGAGTGACAAATCAGGCGGCGTTATTCGTCAAAGCAATATTAATCTTCTCGGGCATTTGCTGCGTATATATTTTGTGGCAGCTGAAGGTAATATTTAAAACCTTGTTGGATGGAAATCCGTTCATTCATGCCAATGTTGCATGCTTAAGAAAAATATCCATGTCATGTCTGGCAATATCGGTTATTTTTTTGGTCAAAATGATTATTATGCCTACTATTTCAACGATAATTATAATTGGAATATTTATTGTGGGATGTCTTTTGTGCCTGACATTGAAGGATTTGTTCAAGCAGTCCATTTACTACAAAGATGAAAATGATTTAACGGTGTAGGGGGTATAGCTATGGCAATTATAATACAGCTTGATGTAATGATGGCTAAGAGGAAAATAGGTCTTATGGAACTGGCCGAAAAAATAAATATAACACCGGCAAATCTTTCTATATTGAAAAATAATAAGGCGAAGGCAATTAGATTATCGACATTGGAGGAAATATGCAAGGCACTGAATTGCCAGCCGGGTGACATCATAGAATATGTGGAGGGTGTTGATGGAAAGCAGGATGAGGATTAATTTATTATTATACGCGGCTTTGTCTGCCGTAACATTTATTTTTTTGATATTGGTCCCCAATCCGGGAATCAGTATACCATTATTTTTCTTGGTTCAGCTTGCTGCTGTTTACTATGTGATAAGAAAAAGAGAAGAAGTGAAAAATTTCAGGGGTATTTTATGGATGGTTCCGATTATCATCATATCCCTCAACAGGCTTATAAGCGCAGTTAATTTGTGGTCTCCGATAAATTTTGCGGTAATTGTCGGTATGTACAGTGTTATGATACTTATGCTCAAAGGTAATCTTGTCATAAGAAAATTGAATATTAAGGGTATACTGCTGGCTATACTGAATGTCTTTGCACCGATAATCCATTTCATAACCCCATTCAGATGGATTGCGGAAAGATCCAAAGATACGGAAAAAAATCTTCTCATGAAAAGAATTCTGATCGGTATTTTAATATCGGTACCCAGTGTGTTATTCCTTGTAGTTATGCTTTCCTCAGCCGATATGGTATTCAAAAATAATTTTGATAATTATCTGGTATGGATAGAAAAAATATTTGAAGCCTTTAACTTTTTCAAATTGATAGTCGGTACAATTGTGGGCTTGTACCTGTTCGGTCATCTGTATTCGGTGTTTGAAGAAAAGGGAAATGGCATAGAAAATGTCATCAGCTTAAATTCAAATCCATTTAAGCTTAAAGGGGATGTAGTGATTTTAAATATTTTAATGGTTTCAATATTGTTCATATATACGATATTTATGGTTATACAATTCAGATATTTGTTTTCGGCGGGAGAGCTTCCAAACGGCTTGAATTATGCCGAATATGCAAGGCGCGGATTCTTTGAATTGGTATTTTTAAGTGTTTTGAACATCGGATTGATACTTTTGATTTCATACTTGCTCAAGGATAAAATATATGTTGAGAAAAGCAAGTGGGCCATAGGCACAAAAATGATGCTGATTTATTTGTGTATAATAACCGGAACCTTGTTAGTTTCTTCTTATTACAGGATGTCTCTTTACGACAGCGCATACGGCTTTACAAGATTAAGAATTCTGGTTTATATGTTCCTGTTCTTTGAGGCATTGGGATTGGCAGCAACACTTCTTTATATAGTGAAGCATAATTTCAATTTATTGCTCGTATATGTTGTTATCGGAATAGGATTTTATTTAACCATTAATGTGGCTAAAATAGATACAATTATTGCAAAAAGAAACATAGATATGTATATCGCGGGGAAGACCGAATCGCTGGATTTATATTATCTGTCAAGCCTGTCTGTGGACGCCGTTCCGGAAATGATGAGGCTGGTGGATGATGAGAATGTCGATAATGTAGTAAAGAATATAACAAGGAAATATCTCCGGGACAGCTATGAATATATCAGCAATATGGAATATACCTGGCAGAGCTATAATTTATCAATAGAAGAAGCTAAAACACTGTTGGAAACTAATAAGGAGAAGTTGTTGTTGAAGTAGGTAAAAGGAGGGTATTGTGTGGTTGGTTTTTTGATGCTTGGCAGTCTGTTTCTTGGTCTAATTGCCTGGATACTCCCTGTTGTCAGTATTATAAGATATAAAAAATGTAATATAATAAACGGGTTGATTTGCTTGATAAGCCTGACTGCTTGTGCTGTTTCATTATGCTTTCAGATTATATACAATTATCATTTGGTTAAGAGCGAGGAATGGTCATCCTTGCTGGATACATCGGGGGGGTCGGTTATGGCGTCTGTAATCTTGCTTATTGTTACTATCATTTTAAATATTGCTGTTTTATTTACATATGGTGACAGTAAGAAGGTACTTTAAGGACATTGTAAAATTGAAACGGCTCAGATTGATG
>JAFACY010000023.1 GCA_023425285.1 Bacillota bacterium | reverse complement strand
TCATATCGGCAACAACTATATACTCTGTATCCTTAAGCTCTTCAAGCAGCTTTTCGGCAACTGATGTATTGTACTCGTTAGCACCAAATTCATCCTGGAGTCTCAAAGCTTCTGTTATAATATTTTTCGAAACGTAGAATGTATTGTCTGCCCATATTACTTTTACAGGCTCATTGTTTCCTTTTCCGTCAACCTTAACTTTAACATCTAAACTCATATAGATTTCATCGAATTTATCTGTATTTATATCTCCGCTTACTTCAAAGTCAATCTTTTTATCCTTTTCTTCTCCGGTAATCGTCTTGGAAATTTCGATTTGTGTTGTGTTCTTAAATTCATATTGTGTCAGCTTATTTAATTCACTTGACATGTTTAAGTAACCAAGCTCATTCACACTGCATCCCGTAAGCACTGAGAACAGCATAAGTACCGCAATCAATAAACTTATTTTTCTTTTAATCATACTTAGTCTCCTTATTCAAAATATACTGTTTACATTATTTTACCATTAACAATAATATGTGTATATTACATGTTTAATACAAAAACAGCTCCTTTAAAATTCAAGGAGCTGCTTACTTTTAATTTTAGTACTTCATATCTGCCATTCTTACGTAGCTGTCGTATCTGTCTTTTGCATCTTTTTCTGCTCTTGCATACAATTCTTCAGCTATTTCTGGGAATGTGCTGCTGAGTGATGCATATCTTACTTCGCCTTCAAGGAATTCCTTGAATGATGCGCTTGGAGCCTTGGAATCTAACACAAACGGATTCTTTCCTTCTTCTTTAAGAAGTGGGTTGAATCTGTATAAATGCCAGTATCCTGCTTCAACTGCCAATTTTTCTCTTTCAACAGTCTTACCCATACCTGCTTTGATACCATGGTTGATACATGGTGCATAAGCTATAATCAATGATGGTCCGTCATAGCTTTCTGCCTCTTTAACTGCTTTCAGGAACTGGTTCATGTTAGCACCTATAGCAACCTGTGCTACGTATACGTAACCGTAAGTTGAAGCTATCAAGCCAAGATCTTTTTTCTTGATTTTCTTTCCTGATGCAGCAAATTTAGCTATGGAAGCAGTAGGAGTTGCTTTTGAGCTCTGTCCGCCTGTATTTGAGTAAACTTCTGTATCAAGTACCAATACATTTACGTCTTCGCCTGATGCCAGTACGTGGTCTAATCCGCCGTATCCGATATCATATGCCCAGCCGTCACCACCGATTATCCATTGTGATTTCTTAACAAGGTAATCTTTCTTGTCTAATATATTCTGTATATCTTTTGTACATGCATCGCATGGAGTGAATCCTTCCAAAGCTGCCAGAACCTTTTCTGAAGCTGCTCTTGATTCTTCACCATTGTTCTTTGTTGCTTCCCATGCAGCAAAAGCATCTTTTAATTCCTGAGGTATATCTTTTTCCATCAAGTTATTGATAGACATCTGAATGCTGTCTCTCATCTGTCTTACTGCCAGTGCCATACCTAATCCGTATTCAGCATTGTCTTCGAACAATGAGTTAGCCCATGAAGGACCTCTTCCGCAAGCATCCTTTGTATATGGTGTTGCAGGTGCTGAAGCTCCCCAGATTGATGAACAGCCTGTAGCATTTGCAATCATCATTCTGTCGCCATATAATTGTGTTATAGCCTTAACGTAAGCTGTTTCTCCGCAGCCTGCGCATGCTCCCGAGAACTCAAAGTATGGTTTGCAGAACTGGCTGCCCTTAACGGATACTTTATCCATCAGGCTGTCTTTGATAGAAACTTTTTCTATACCATATTTCCAGTTTGGAACTCCTGCCGGAATTTCTTCAGCGATCGGAGTCATAACCAATGCTTTGTTATTTTTCTTTCCTGGGCAGATGTCAGCACAGTTTCCGCATCCTGTACAATCTAACGGACTTATAACCAATCTGTATTCTAATCCTTCCAGTCCCTTGCCTATTGCTTTAATAGTTTCAAAGGTTTCAGGTGCAGCAGCTTTTTCTTTTTCATCCAGCAATGTAGGTCTGATTACTGCATGAGGACATACGAAAGCACACTGATTACATTGGATACAGTTTTCAGGTAACCATTTCGGAACCTCAACAGCTATTCCTCTCTTTTCATATGCAGAAGTTCCCGGAGGGAATGTTCCGTCTTCTCTGCCTACAAATGTACTTACAGGCAGACAATCGCCTTCTTGTCTGTTCATTACTTCAACTACATTTTTGATGAAATCAGGTTTTTCTTCATCTGTATACGGTATCGCAAGTCCGCTGTTTGCACTTACGTCGTCTTTAGCATTTTTCCAGCTTTCAGGAACCTGTACCTTAACTAATTCTGATATACCTTTTTGTACTGCAGCTTGATTCATTTCAACTACTGCATCACCTTTTCTGCCGTAAGATTTAACGATAGCAGCATTTAAGTATTCAACTGCCTCTTCTACAGGTATAACATCAGCCAATTTAAAGAATGCTGACTGAATTATCATGTTTGTTCTGTTTCCAAGTCCTAATTCCTGAGCTATCTTAGTAGCGTTTATTATATAGAAGTTAATATCTTTTTCAGCTAAATATTTTTTATAGTTAGCAGGTAAATTCTTATCCAGTTCATCCAATGACCAGATTGTATTTAACAGGAATGTTCCGCCTTTTTTAAGTCCTGTCAACACATCATATTTGTCTACATATGATTGTTGTGACAATGACACAAAGTCAGCCTCATCTATTAAATAAGTTGATCTGATAGGTGTTTTACCGAATCTTAAGTGAGATACAGTAACGCCGCCTGATTTCTTGGAGTCATATGAGAAATATCCCTGAGCATACAGATTTGTATGGTCACCGATAATTTTTATAGCATCCTTGTTAGCTCCTACTGTACCGTCTGAACCAAGTCCCCAGAATTTACATCTAACTGTTCCCTGACCTGATGTATTAACAAGCGCAGGATTTTCCAATGATGTCATTGTTACATCATCAACTATACCGATAGTGAATCCGTTCTTTGGATTTGCTTCCTTTAAGTTGTTATATACGGCAAATATCTGAGCAGGTGTAGTGTCTTTTGAACCTAGACCATATCTTCCGCCAACTATAACCGGTTGTTCTTCTTTATCATAGAATAAAGATTTAACGTCTAAGAATAATGGTTCTGCAAGTGAACCAGGCTCTTTACATCTGTCAAGTACAGCTATTTTCTTAACTGTCTTTGGCAATACATCAAAGAAATATTTTGAAGAGAAAGGTCTGTATAAGTGTACAATCACTATACCAACTTTTTCGCCCTTTGCAGTTAAGTTGTCAATAACCTCTCTTGCAGTTTCTGTTACTGATCCCATTGCAACTATAATATTTTCAGCATCAGGTGCTCCATAATAGTTAAATGGTTTGTATTCTCTTCCTGTTATTTTTTCCATTTCCTTCATATAGTCATTAACTATATCAGGAACTGCTTCATAATAATTGTTGGAAGCTTCTCTTGCCTGGAAGAATATATCCGGATTTTGAGCTGTTCCTCTTGTAACAGGATGCTCAGGATTTAATGCTCTTGATCTGAATTCATTGATTGCATCCATATCAACCAATTTTTCAAAATCCTTGTAGTCTATTACTTCAATTTTCTGAACTTCATGTGATGTTCTGAATCCATCAAAGAAATGTACGAACGGTACTCTTGACTTAAGTGTAGCTAAGTGAGCAACACCGCCTATGTCCATAACTTCCTGAACGCTGCTTGATGCAAGTAAAGCAAATCCTGTCTGTCTTGCAGCCATTACGTCTGAATGATCTCCAAATATTGACAGTGCGTGTCCTGCGATTGCTCTTGCTGAAACATGGAATACTGCCGGCAGCAATTCGCCTGCTATTTTATACATGTTCGGAATCATCAATAATAATCCCTGTGAAGCAGTATAAGTAGTAGTCAGTGCTCCTGCCTGCAATGAGCCGTGAACAGCTCCTGCAGCTCCACCTTCTGATTGCATTTCAACAACTTTAACTGTCTGGCCAAAAATATTCTTTTGTCCGTTGGCTGCCCACTCATCTGCAAGCTCAGCCATGTTAGAAGAAGGTGTTATAGGAAATATTGCGGCAACATCGGTAAATGCATATGAGACATACGCTGCAGCGGTATTTCCGTCCATCGTTTTCATAACTTTTGACATTTGTATCCTCCTATATAATAATTAATTAATTATAATGTAACCATTAATATGTATTGTATAAAAAAAACAATATACAAAATGATTATATCGCAAAGAACCTGTAAATGCAACAATAAAAATTGCATTAACTATTAATGCAATTTCTCACATATAAATTTAACGGAAAAACGTTTTTCTCCGCAATGCCTATCGTTGTAAGGATGTTGCAAAATCATCATAAAAGTATAAATTTTGACAATATTGTAAATATTCAAAATTTATTATAAATTCGTTAATTGTATAAGCTCCTGAATTTTTTGTTGTAGGTATCGAGAGGATTGTATCCCAGCAGCTTTTGCCTGTAGTTTTTAGCCGCTATTTCCACTATTGCCGAAATGTTTCTCCCTGGTCTTACAGGAATAACAACCGTGGGGATTTTTATGCCCAATATATCCGTATACTCTTCATCGATGCCAATGCGGTCATACTCCTTATTCTGATCCCATTCCTCCAGTTCTATTATAAGCTCCACAAATTGTTCAATTCTTATAGATCCCACACCAAACAGATGCTTGATATCCAGGATACCTATCCCCCTGATTTCCATCAAGTGCTGGGTAAGCTCCGGACAGGTTGCCTTAAGATCATTGTCAAGTCTTTTAATTATAACGGCATCATCCGCAACCAGCCTGTGCCCCCTGTTTATAAGCTCAAGGGATGTTTCACTTTTTCCTATACCGCTTTTACCTTTTATCAGAACACCAACACCATATACCTCAAGGCACACTCCGTGCAGTGTAGTTTCTTCCGCTAATTCTTCCTCCAGAAAGTTAATCAATATATTTACCAGCTTATCAGTTTTCTGATAAGACTTAAAAACCGGTCTCTTGTATTTTTTCGCATAGTAAATTACTGACTCATCAATTGCCATGTCATTGGCAATAATCAGGGCCGGTATGGGATAACTGAAAAATTTATCCAATCTCTGCTTTCTGATATCTTCATCCAGTGTACTCAGATAGAACAATTCTGCTCTGCCCATTACCTGTACCCTTTCAAAAGAAAACCAATCAAAATATCCCGCCATCTGAAGACCGGGTCTTATAATTTCCGGAGTATAAATCCTTGACTGAACATCCGCAGGATAATAAATAGGTTCTAAATTTATATAACTGACTAAATCCTCAAGTTTTACATATTGCATGATACTACCATCCTCTAAATATTGTTCAATATTTCATCTATCTCATTGAGACGTGTTATTTTTAATTTTGTTCCTGAAATAATTATAAACTGACTCCGCTGCTTTTATATTCATGCCGTCAGCGCCGGATAATTCCTCCAGACCGGCATTTTTAATGTTTTCCACAGAGCCAAATTCCTTCAGCAAGCTTATTTTTCTTTTCTCACCGATATTTTCAATGTTATCGAGCTCTGACTTAAACAAAGTCTTATCTCTTAGGTTGCGGTGATACTCTATTGCAAATCTATGAGCTTCCTCCTGTATCCTGTAAATTAAACGATATACTTTGTCCGTCTTTTTAAATTCAATTTCTTTATTCTGATAAATTAACCCCCTTGTGGTATGCTTGTCATCCTTTATCATTCCACAAACAGGAATATTTAATCCAAAATTATAAATTACTTCTTCGGCAATATTTGTTTGTCCCTTGCCCCCGTCCATCAATATCAAGTCCGGCATTTTATTGAAGCCCTTCAAATCTCCCTGATCCAAGCCTCTGTTTATGCGCCTTTCCAATACCTCTTCCATACTTTTGTAATCATTGGGACCATTCACTGTCTTGATTCTGAAGCGCCTGTAATTGCTTTTGCTGGGAACTCCCCTTTCAAAAACAACCATGGACCCTACCGATTCAACTCCCTGTATATTGGATATATCATAAGCCTCAATTCGCATGGGTACTTCATCTAAATTAAGCAAATCCTTAAGCTCATTGAGAGCCTCAAGACTTTCATCCATATTTCTCTTTATTCTCTGACTTCCCTTTTCCAGTATCTCAAGAGCATTTTTCTTAATCATTTTTATGAGCATGCTCTTATCTCCCTTTGCAGGCACTTTAACAGAAACCTTGTTTCCTCTTTTTTCAGACAGCAGCTTTTCAAAAAGCTCTCTATCTTCAATATCGGTCTCTATATAAATTTCTTTAGGTACATAGACAGTTCCGGTATAAAACTGAGATAAAAACGAGCTTATAATTTCTTCTCTCGTCTCATTTTCTATATTTGTCAGCAGATAATGCTCATTTCCTATCATTTTACCGTTGCGTATAAAGAAAATCTGAATGCAAGCTTCTTCTACTCCTATTGCGCTTCCTATGACATCCTGATCAATTGCAGTATTTGTGGAAACGATTTTCTGTTTTTCAGATATTAATTCCAATGATCTTATCTGATCCCTGTACTTGGCTGCCGATTCAAAATCCAGATTTTCCGAGGACATTTTCATTTTTTCTTTCAATGACTTAATCAGCTCTTCCTCACCGCCGGACAAAAAGCTTATAGCCTTGTTGACATCCTCGCGATATACCTTATAATCAACATTGCCCATACAAGGTGCCGTACATCTGTTAATATGATAATTCAGGCACGGACGCTGTACCTTCTTTGTACCGTCTAGCTTCAGCGAGCACTTTCTCAGCTTGTATAAGTTTCCTATAATATCAATAAACTCATTGACAGCATAAGCGCTGGGATACGGTCCGAAATATTTTGCCCCATCCTTTTTTACTTCTCTTACCTTGTAAATCCTCGGATATTTTTCCTGGACGGATATCTTTATATAGGGATACTGCTTGTCATCCCTGAGTATTGTATTATATTTAGGACTGTATTTTTTGATGAAATTTGCTTCAAGTATGAGAGCTTCAACCTCATTGTCGGTTATTACATATTCAAATTCGGCAATATTTTTTATCATTGCCTGAATTTTAGGTATGTGATTTTTAGACTGAAAATACTGCTTTACTCTTTTCTTTAAATTCTTGGCTTTGCCGACATAAATTATCTCGCCAAGCTCATTCTTCATCTGATAAACACCGGGATTGTCCGGTACTTTTTTTAGCTCTTCCTGTATATCAAACATGTTGACTCCTATACAAATATAAAACTATTATACCACTCAAACCTTAATTATAACATAATATTAAAAATATTTTACAATAAATTGCATGAATGATATAATTTATTTATTAAGGACTCCGGAGGGAAACTATGAAAGCATATGATTTAATAAATAAAACAGAAACGGAAGTTACATATGACAGCCTGGTTGAGCTGATGAGAAACCACAGACAGGTTGACCTGATTCTGCATGACAAGAAAACCGACGATGACGGATACCTGACCTGGGATGCAGAGCATTGGTCAATAGTTAACGAAAGCAGATTCATGAGATGCTATTCACTGGGCGACAGACAGCTGAGAGATTACACCCAGCACAATATATACGATTTAAAGAATGACTTCAAACCCGAAGAAGCAAAGGAAATACAGATAAATTAAATATATATGTCCCACACCTTGAGGTGTGGGACATATTATTAATTATTATAGTAATAGATATTCTTTACCATGTCTGGACGTATCTCCCAAATATTTGCCTGGGTAGTATACATATTCCAATTATCAATATCAAAAATCCTGTACCAGCTGTTCATGACAATCTTTTTTTCCATGGGATAAAAGTTTGCATACTTTCCTTCAATGAATGAAGTTGTTTCTTCCAATCCTAACTTTCTCATTCTTTCTGCATATACTTCGGCATCATCTTTATCCTTCGGGATATACCAGTGATTCAATACATGATCCCACTTATTACCGTCAAAGTAAATAACTTCTGAACTGTCAACCTCAAGCTCATAAGCAATAGTGTTTTCTATGGGACTGAGCATTCCCTCCAAGCTAACTGAGCACCATATTGGAAATTCAATTCCTTCAGGCACTAAAATCTTGCTTTTAGCCGCATGTACAAACCATTTATAGAGATTTATATAGAACGGAGCAATATCCCTGAATTGTTCTTCAATATATTGTCTTTTAACTCTGTAAACGCCATTGTTTTTTAAATCATCCAGGCTTTTAATGTTCTGTCTGGTCCATATAGTATTTTTTGATGAATCGGTATTGGTATTCATAATCTGCCCCCAATATCAAACTTCATTATTACTTCTCTTCCTTTAATGCCTTCATCAAGGAAACTATAGCTAACAACATTACTGCAATAAAAGGAAACGCCGCTGCTATAGAAGCTGTCTGCAGTGCACCCAATCCACCTGAAACCAGAAGCGCTGTCGCAAATAATGCCTGAACTGTTCCCCAAAGAAATTGCTTTTGTCTTGAAGGATTCAAATCGCCTTGTGAACTAAGCATTCCCAAAACAAAGGTTGCCGAATTTGCAGATGTAATAAAGAATGTAGTTAATAACACAACCGCTATAAATGACAATATTTTCCCTAACGGATAATGATTGAACACCTGGAATAATGCAGTTGATGGATTTGTAGCAGCTGCAGCCAATCCTTCCACACCAAGTGTCTCACTTAAATTCAACCCCATCGCACCAAATACAGCAAACCAAACAAGTGATACTACTGCAGGAGCAAATATTACTCCACCAATAAATTCCTTTATTGTTCTTCCCTTGGATATACGCGCAATAAACGTTCCAACAAATGGAGCCCAGGCAATCCACCATGCCCAGTAAAAAATTGTCCATCCATTAGTCCAGCTCTTATCGCCAAACGGATCAATATGAAGACTGTTAGCTACAAATTCATTTATATATTGTCCTAATCCATTTGTAAATACATTAATTATCTTTAATGTAGGCCCAAATATAAATGACAGAACTAATAATCCAAACGCAAGATATAAATTTATATCTCCTAAAAGCTTTATCCCCTTGTCTATTCCGCTGACTGCAGTCCAGATATATAAAATTGTAATAACTACTATTATGCCTAATTGAACTACTTTAGTTTCCGGAAGATTGAACAGGTAATTAAGCCCGCTATTAATTTGTAACGTACCTAACCCCAAGGAAGTAGCTACTCCCGCAACAGTTGCGAATACCGCAAGAATATCGATTGTCTTGCCTATAGGACCGTTTACTCTTTCTTCTCCAAACAATGGAATGAAAATGCTGCTGATTAACCCCGGCTTATTTTTTCTATATTGGAAGTATGCTAATGCAAGACCTATAATAGCATAATTTGCCCAAGGGTGAAATCCCCAATGCATAAATGATGCTTTCATGGCAAAATTAATTGCTTCATTAGATCCCGGCACTATTCCTGACGGAGGGCTGACATAATGAGATATAGGTTCTGCAACTCCCCAAAATACTAGTCCTATTCCCATACCGGCTCCAAATAACATTGCAAACCAGGATGTAGTGCTATATTCAGGTTCTGAATCATCCGCTCCCAATTTTATATTTCCATACTTGCTGAAAGCTAAAAATAATGCAAACAATACAAACACAAACATTGATATCAAATATGCCCATCCAAAGTTGTTAGTTAAAAAAGATAATAAAAGATTAGCAAAATTTGCAAAATGTTCTTGAGCAAATATACCCCATGCTACTATAACCAAAGATATCCCCAAGGATATATAAAATACTGAATTGTTTTTATTTTTTGATTTTTCCATATACTCCACTCCTTATTAGAATCCAAAAAAAGGGGTATCACCCCTTTTAAATTTTTACCTTGTATACTTTCTGTTCATCAATATTATCAGTCAAAGCGTCTAAAGCAACTCCAACACGATGATATCTCAGCTTCCATTGAGTTTCCCAGGATGTGCCCGGATCTCCTAATGGGTAAGGAATTGAAATGGTAGGAACAATCTTGTTAGCTCCCACAGTAGTTGCAACAGGTATTAAATTACACAACAATACCACGGGTATGCCTGCTCTTTCTATTTCTTTTACCATCGTTGCACCGCAACGTGTACAGGTACCTCAGGTCGATGTCATTATAACTCCGTCCACCTTGTCCTCTTGCAATTTTGTGATTATTTCTTTTGCCATTCTCACAGCTTCTGCCTGAGTGGTTCCCGTTCCTACTGTGCTGTAGAAATAATCATGAAGTGATCCGAATTTACCTTCCTTTAAATATGCCTTCATTGCATCTATAGGCATGATTACATTAGGGTCTGCATCTGCTGCCGCAGGGTCAAAGCCCGCATGTATAGTCTTGTATTCTCCTGCTTCAAGCTTGTCAAGCTGTGATATATCATATCTGCCCCATCTTGTTGCAGACGCCGATTGAATTCTGTCAGGATTATTAACAGGTACAATTCCTCCTGTAGTCATAATGGCTATTTTAGCCTTTGATAAATCAGCTATAGGAGTAGCAACAGGTACTCTGTCCTGCTTCGGTATAGGAAGCTCTGATTCAAAAGGAAGCCCGTTCAATTTCTTTATAAGCATTCCCACACCGCGCTGCGCGCCTGTTTTCCCGGATTCCAGCCAAACTTGAGCTCTTATGCCTCTCGGGAAGAATCCTTCATCGCCAGCAGAGCCTGTTTTTTCACCATTTAATATTTTGTTTGCAAAGGATGCCAATACCTTTACATCATCTTTTAATTTAGCAGCCGATTTTCCGCCCTTAAACACGTACATGTCTTTTTTGAACATTTCAACTCCGGGATTTTCTTCATTCATTGAGGTAAGCACCGGAACATTAAATCTTTCTTTGACTGCCTTACATATATTACCGCAAGCAACACCGTATCTTCCTGCCTGGAAAGCAGGTCCTGCAACAAAAATATCAAACTCCTTATCTTTCAGAAGCTCCAGAATTTCCTTTATTGCTTCATCTGTGTTACTTCCGATATAATTATCACCACATATAATAGTGTGCGTAACCTCCGCATTAAGCATCGAATTCAATGCAAGTGCAGGTCCCACAGCGCCTTCCCTTATTTCGGGCTTATAGTCAGCAGTATCTTCTCCGCCTATTCCGGCAAAAAATTGATTTATATAATGTATCGCTTTTTTCATTTTATCACCTCCTAAAATTCCTTCATTGTCTTTGTCGACCATCCTGCAATCATGTCACCGCAGAACATTGCGTTATTCTCCATAATTATTGAGCCGTCTTCTCTTACTGAAGGTCCCAATATTTCATCATATGACCATCCTCCGGAAAGTCCGTCTCTCGCCAATGACTGTAGTTCACCTA
>JAFACY010000128.1 GCA_023425285.1 Bacillota bacterium | reverse complement strand
GTGTGTATGCTTTCGGGAGATACTCCATTAAGATACAGTGTCATAAAAAGAAGACTGGGAGATGTTACAAATGTGATGCTGGCACAATCACTTAAAGAACTGGAAGCTGAAGGAATAGTTCACAGAGAACAATATAACGAGGTGCCTCCTCGCGTGGAATACACATTGACCGAAAAAGGAACAGGTGTATTGCCTGCACTGGGCAAGCTTGCCCAGTGGGCGATAGGGGAGATGCAGAATGATGCATCCTGCGGCATTCAATGCACAAAGTGTCAGTCTACGATGTAATTTATGAGAAATTAAAAAGCCCGCTGCAAGAATATCTTCAAGCAACGAGCTTTGATGCGGTTGGGGGGATTTGAACCCCCACGAATATACATTCGCTAGCCCCTCAAGCTAGTGCGTCTGCCGTTCCGCCACAACCGCGAGATGCTTTTTTATTATAAGGGAATAAATCCAATTTGTAAAGAAATATTTATTATACAATTATTGGAATAATATTTTATGAGGTTAATTATCCTTGTAAAAATTTTACTGCTATATTATAATTATATTAAATAAATATATGAGGTGGATGTATGCAAGGTGCTATACTGAAAGCGTTTACGTACAATGACAGCGGAGGGAATGGCGCAGGTGTATTTTTACTTGACAAGGAATTAACAAGTGATGAAAAACAACAAATTGCAGCAGACATAGGCTTATCTGAAACAGCCTTTGTGTTGATGGAGGATGAAAACAATTACAATGTAAGCTTTTATACTCCCGTGTGTGAGGTGGATTTGTGCGGTCATGCAACCATTGCTACATTTTTTTATCTGGGATTGACAGGTCATATTAAAGGCTTCAATGAAATTAAAAAGGTTTATCAGCAAACTAAGCTTGGACGGCTTGAAATTGATATGGTGTTCAAGGAAAATATCATAGATTATGTTCTCATGCAGCAGCAAACTCCTCAGGTATATGATGAATTTGACGGAGATGATTTGGCAGAAATTGCGGAATCACTGAACACTGATGTTGAAAACATCGGACTTAAAGATTTTATTGTAAAACCGACGGTTGTATCCACAGGGCTTAAGGACCTGATTATTCCGGTAAAATCAAGAGATATATTGAACAAGCTTGACGTAAGTATGAAATTAATAGACGAATTATCCCACATGTATGATGTGGTTGGATACCATGTTTATACGGTTGAGAACAATCAGGTGTACGCGAGGAATTTCGCTCCAAGGGTTGGAATAGATGAGGAATGTGCCACAGGCACATCGAACGGTGCTTTAGGTTGTCTGTTGTACGGCAGGAATATAATCTCTGATGAATTTTCTGTCATTCAGGGGGAATCAATGAATGAAGCAAGTCAGATATTTGTTAAGGTTGAAAATATTGATGGTACATTAGATGTGCGTGTGGGCGGCAAGGCATCAATCGTGAAATTATTTGAATAAGACGAGGATAGTATGAAAATTAAAGAAATCAAGGAAGTATTAAACGCTGAGATAGTTACTGATTTCAGTAATGAAGACACCGATATAAAATATGGATTTGCAAGTGATTTGATGAGCGATGCTTTGGCGTTGGTCAAGGGTGATTCTCTGCTTATAACCGGATTAAATAATTCTCAGGTAATAAGGACGGCTGAGATGCTGGATATGTCAACCATATTATTTGTCAGAGGGAAAAAGCCCTGTCAGGATGTAATTGATCTGGCACTGGAAAATCGTGTGACTATTCTTGCGACAAAATATACTATGTTTAAAGCGTGCGGTATACTGGCAAATAACGGCATGGAGGGAATAGAGGCGGATGACTGATAAATTACTTATAAGATACAGCTATAATATTGCTGCAAATGACTTCATAGCCGCCGGCAAGGGTTCAAGTGCCATTAAGAATACATTGAAATCAATGGGAATAGAGGCAGGCATTATAAGAAGAATTGCAATCATTTCGTATGAAGCTGAAATAAACTTGGTTATACATTCATTTGGGGGAATGCTCCATTGTGATTTATATGAAAATAAAATTGACATAATTACCGAGGATGTCGGTCCCGGTATAGAAAACATAGATCTTGCATTGACCGAAGGTTATTCCACCGCAACCGACAGCGTAAGAGAGCTTGGATTTGGTGCGGGTATGGGGTTGCCAAACATGAAAAAGTATTCTGACGATTTTAATATTACTTCAAGCAGCGACGGTACATTCATTAAAATTACTGTGTTATTGTAGGAGGTATAAATGAATTTCTCAATAATGTTTGATAAGGAAAAATGTAAGGGATGTACAAATTGCATGAGAAGGTGTCCTACTCAAGCTATAAGGTTAATTGATGAGAAAGCGTTTATCAATAACACCAAATGTATTCACTGCGGTGAATGTGTTAAAATATGTCCTTATGACGCATATACACCTGAATCAATTGAATGGAACGAGGAAATGCATCGTTCAAAATACAAATGTAAGGTAGCAATAATATCCACTCCTACATACGGTCAGTTTCCTAAGGGAACGAGCATTTGCAATGTACAGAATTCAATAAAGAAGCTTGGCTTTGATTTTGTGTATGACGCAAGCTGGTCTGCGGAATTGGTATCAAAGGCTATCAACAGAAAAATCAATGAAGTAAGAGATATACGACCGTTCATTTCTACCGATTGTCCTGCAGCTGTAAGACTAATCAAGAGCAGATATCCTTCGCTGATGGATAACCTGATATACATCAAGGAACCCATGGTTATAGGCGCAATGCTTGCAAGAGAAAGAGCAAAAAGATTGTTTAATTTAAATGATGAGGAAATAGGCGTGTTTTATATTTCTCCATGTCCCGCAAAGCTTCTTGCTGTTACAGATCCGGTAGGTGATTATAAATCTTCGATTGATTGGGTCATACCTCTGAACACAATATTCGGTGATTTGTACCGGGAAATTAAAAAGGATGATATTTCATGCTCATATCCGGCTGTTAACGGTTTAAAATGGGGTATTGCAGGCGGTCAGGCAGAATCTGCAGGTCTCACAAACTATATAGCGGTACATGGTATGGAAAATATAATAAATATTTTAGATGAGATAGAAAACGGAAATTTAAATAATGTTGATTATGTTGAGGCATTAGCCTGTGTGGAAGGCTGTGTTGGAGGTTCCTTTAATATTGTTAATCCTTATATCGCAAAAAATAACATAGAGTACATTATAAAGAATGCGGAAGATAATTTTAATATAGAGGATTTGGATAAATTTAATGAGATGTATGATTCGGGAATGTTTAAATTCAGACTGAAGGCAGAGGATAATCCCATTAAATTTAATATGATGGAAGCTGTAATTAAGAATGAAAAGATTATGGAAATAAACACCCTGCTTCCCGGTCTGGACTGCGGTTCATGCGGAGCCCCTACATGCTATGCGCATGCTGAGGATGTATATAATAACCAGGCTGAATTATACGACTGTATTATATTGAGAGCAAAAAATAAATAAGTGAGAGGAAAGGGGACACATCTCTTTTTGAATGTGATAGTCCTTGGAGACAGGAGAAATGTCCCCAAATTATATAAGGAGGAATTATGAAGATTTCGGAATTTGCAAACAAATTTAATCTTGACCCATTGTACGAAACATCAAAGGATATTGAAATAGAAGGTGTTTATATCGGAGATTTACTAAGCATTGTTATGGCTAAGGCAAAAAAGAATTATGCGTGGATTACTATTCAGACACACATCAACACGGTTGCGGTTGCGGAGCTTTTAGATTTATCATGTATAATTGTTGTTGAAAATATGGAGGTTGAGGAGGAGACCTTAGATAAGGCCAGGGAGCTTAACATATCCATATTTAAAACCAAGGCAAGCGCTTATGAAATTGCCGGTAAATTACATGAGACAGGGATAAAATGAAAATTTATTATGATTTGCACATTCATTCGGACTTATCTCCCTGTGCCCACAGCCATATGACACCTAATAACATTGTCAATATGTCCTGTATAAAGGGTCTGAACATAATATCAGTGACAGATCATAACTCAGCCAAAAATCTTCCTGCCGTAATGAAGGTCAGTGAGAATAAAATTAAAACAATACCAGGTATAGAGGTTACAACCAGAGAAGAGGTTCACGTGCTGTGCTATTTCAAAAATCTTTATGAAGCATCTGAGTTCGGAGATATAATATATGAATCGCTTCCTGATATTAAAAACAATCCTTCACTGTTCGGATCTCAAAATATATACAATGAAGAAGATGAAATAACAGGGAATTTGGAAAAACTGCTGCTGAGCGCGTCGGGCTTTTCTATCAGGGAATTGGGGGTTGCGACAAAAGAATTTCATGGTGTTATGGTTCCTGCCCACATAAACAAAAAAACAAACAGCATATTGGAGATACTTGGATTTATTCCCGAGAATTTAAAGGTTGATTTTGTCGAGATATTCAATAAGCTGCATATAGACGATAAATTGCTGAAAAAATATAAAATATTAATAAATTCAGATGCTCACATACTTACAGATATATCTGAGCCGGTTAATTATATTGAGCTAAGTTCCGTAGATGAAGTGTTTGATTATTTACAAATAATTTGACAAGTTATTAACCTGTCAAATTATTTGTTTGATGATGGAGGACGTATGAAAGAACTATCCATGCACATATTGGATATAGCTATGAACAGCATAAGTGCAGGTTCAAAACTGATTGAAATAACAATAGAAGAGAGCAAGGTCAGAAATCTGATAAAAATAATCATAAAGGATGATGGCTGCGGAATGAGTGATGATACCATAAAAAAGGTAACTAATCCCTTTTATACCACAAGGACCACAAGAAAGGTGGGGTTGGGTATACCTCTCTTAAAAGAGGCATGTGAAAGGTGCAACGGCTATTTTAATATAAATTCCGAGGTTGGTAAAGGTACCCTGGTTGAATGTGCCTTTGAAAGAGACAATATTGACAGAGCACCCCTGGGTAATATGGGAGATACGGTCATGACTATTATAAACTGCCTGGAAGATTGTGAATTATTATACAATTATTTAACCGATGAAAAAACATTCGTACTGAGTACCGTGGAGTTAAGGAATATACTTGATGGTGCGGATATAAAGAGCAGTGATATCATGCTTTGGATAAAGGAATATGTTAGTGAAAATATGAAAATAATGTCTGATTATTAACAATACTAAAAAATATATTAATGATGCATTGCTTGCTATTTAACAAAATTAATGATAAAATTTCGTAAAATATTAAAAAAAGTGTTTAAAAATTGAATATTTTCTGTTATAATCGATATGTTTGATTATTAAATAACTTTTTATATAGTAAAAATATATAAAACAATTAAAACAAGAGGTGAAAATATGAGCACAAAATTGTTTACATTTAAGGGCGGTGTACATCCTCCTACAAACAAGCATACTCAAAATGTGCCTATTGAAAATGCAGTTGATCCTAAAATTGTTGTTATACCTATGTCACAACATATCGGAGCACCATGCGACCCATTAGTAGCTGTCGGAGATACAGTAAAAGTTGGACAAAAAATAGGAGAGTCTAAGGCCTTTATGTCAGTGCCGGTACATTCAAGCGTTTCCGGAACTGTAAAGAAAATCGAACCACATTATGTACCGGGAGGGGCAAAAGTAAATTGCATCGTTATAGAATCTGACGGTAATTTTGAAGTGCATGAATCTGTACAACCTAAGGGCAATGTGGAAGATCTTACTAAGGAACAAATTTTAGCTATTATTAAAGAAGCCGGTATGGCCGGTATGGGCGGAGCAACATTCCCGACCCACGTTAAGCTGAGTCCTCCTCCGGACAAGCCGATTGATGTTTTGTTGGTGAACGGAGCGGAATGTGAACCGTACTTAACGGCTGACCACAGAACAATGCTTGAACAGCCTGAGCTTATACTTATAGGTACCAAGGCTATAATGAAAGCACTTGGAGTAAGCAAGGCTTACATCGGTATTGAAAAAAACAAGCCTGATGCAATTGATATTATGAAAGAAACAGTTGCAAATGCAGAAGGCATAGAAGTAGCACCTTTGGAGGTTAAATATCCTCAAGGGGATGAAAAAAGATTAATACAGGCAATAACAGGAAGAGTTGTGCCTTCAGGCGGGCTTCCTATGGAAGTTGGCTGTGTTGTAGATAACGCAGGTACAGTTGCTACCATAGGCAATGTAATCAAAACAGGTATGCCTTTGATTCAAAGAGTTGTAACAGTGGCAGGAAGTGCAGTTAACAATCCTAAAAATCTTTATGTAAGAATAGGTACTTCTTTTAAGGATGTTATTGAGCAATGCGGCGGATACAAGGAGGAACCGGGTAAAATAATAAACGGTGGTCCTATGATGGGTATCGCACAGTTCTCAGACGAGGTTCCTGTTGTAAAAGGAACATCCGGTATATTGGTGTTTAATAAAAAGGAAGCAAATCTTCCGGAAGCACAAAATTGTATCATGTGCGGAAGATGTTCAGATATATGTCCTGTTTACTTGCAACCATACAGAATTAGCAGATATTCAATATTGAAAGACTTTGACAGTGCTGATGAATTCCATGCAGCAGATTGTATAGAATGTGGTGGTTGTTCTTACGTTTGTCCGGCTAAGAGACCATTGAAAGAAACTATCAGTGTTGCGAAAAAAGAAATTTTAGCAAGACGAAAAAAGGTTAAATAGGAGGAAAAACAGATGGAAAATAGATTGATTGCTTCATCGTCACCACATATCAGGGACGCTGAATCAACTCAAAGTATAATGCTTGATGTTATTATTGCCTTGTTACCGGCTTTAGTTGCAAGTATATTTTATTTTGGATTTAACTCAATGATATTGGTGATAGCGGCTGTGATATCAGCAGTCTGCACTGAATACGTATGTCAGAAAATAATGAAAAGACCGACTACTGTAACAGATTTAAGTGCGGTAGTTACCGGAATTTTATTAGCTTTTAACTTGCCTTCAACTGCTCCATGGTGGGTGGCTGCACTTGGCTCTGCATTTGCAATCGCAATTGTAAAGCAGATATTCGGTGGTATAGGATTTAACTTTATGAACCCTGCTTTAGCGGGAAGAGCATTTTTAGTTGCATCGTATTCATCATATTTAACAGGCGGTTTTGTAGATCCTGTAACGGATGCTGTGGCTTCAGCAACTCCGCTGGCTATACTTAAAGGTACTGCATCAGGTCAGCTTCCTTCAATCGGAGAAATGCTGCTTGGCGGAATCCCCGGAGTTTTAGGAGAAACATCAGCAATATTAATTATTTTAGGCGGAATTTATTTAATATACAGAGGAACAATAAAGTGGATAATCCCTGTGATATACATTGGTACAGTTGCTGTAATTGCATTAATAACTGACGGAGCAGGTATGGTTGCATACCATTTGTTCGGCGGCGGACTGATGCTTGGAGCATTCTTTATGGCTACTGACTATGCTACAAGTCCTATTACCGATAAGGGTAAAATAATATATGCAGTTTGTTTAGGAATGCTTACAATGCTTATCAGAAAAATAGGCGGATATCCGGAAGGCGTATCATATTCGATACTGCTTATGAACATTATAACACCAATGTTAAACAAATATGCTGTTCCTAAAGTATTTGGCGTAGCAGGAGGTGCAAAGAATGAAAAATAATAATATAGTTCGATTAGGTGGGATATTATGCCTGATTTCTGCCATTGCAGCAGGAGTATTGGCTTTCACCAACGACTTCACAAAAGATAAAATAAAGGAAGTTGAATTAAGAGCGAGCTTGGACCCTGCCGTACTGGAAATGGTTATGCCCGGCTCAGATACATTTTTACCTTTTGAAGATACAGCCTTGATTGATACTATAAAGGCTGAAAACGGAAAGTTTGTTGATTTAATGATTCCGGTTGACAGCTCAGGAAACCAGATGGGATATGCTATAAAGACTTTGAGTACGGTTGCCGGATTCGGAGGAGATATAGAATTGTTTATAGGTGTTTCTCCTGACGGAAAAATAACAGGAATTGCCGTAACTCAGATGTCGGAAACAAAAGGTCTGGGCACAAAGGTGGAAGATCCGGAGTTCAGAGATCAGTTCAAAGGAAAAGATCTGAATGTTGAAATAACTGAAAATGATGTTAATTTGATATCAGGATCTACAATTTCTTCAAAATCATTTACAAGCGCGGTAGGCAATGCTGTTAAGATTTATAGTCAATATTTGAATAAATAGGAGGTAGCGATGAATAATTTTAATGCATTTAAAAACGGTCTTTTAAAAGAAAATCCTATTTTTGTTCAATTGCTTGGTATGTGCTCTGCACTGGCTATAACAACATCAGCTTTTAACGGAATAGGTATGGGTGTGGCTGTTACAGCCGTATTGGTCGGCTCAAACGTAGTAATTTCTTTGCTGCGTAAGGTGATACCTGATGAAGTAAGAATACCTGCTTTCATAATAATAATTGCGACATTTGTTACGATTATAGATTTATTGATGCATGCGTACACTTTTGAGTTATACAAGGCACTTGGAGTATTTATACCTCTTATAGTTGTTAACTGTATAATTTTAGGAAGAGCAGAATCCTTTGCATCTAAAAATGGAGTGGTTGCATCTATATTTGACGGAATCGGAATGGGTGTTGGATATACATTTGCTATAACTGTATTAAGTATTATAAGAGAGCTCATAGGTAACGGTACTATATTCGGTGCTCAGATTATGGGTGAATGGTATGAGCCGGTTATTATAATGGTACAGCCTCCAGGAGCATTTATAGCATTAGGATTGCTTATAGGTCTCGTTAACTTCTTAACGAGAAAACAGAAAGCGTAGGAGGTACGAGATGGAATTATTTGGTTTATTTATAACATCATTTTTAGTAAACAATATTTTATTTATGCAGTTCCTTGGAGTGTGTCCTTTCCTCGGAGTTTCCAAGAAGATTGATACATCAATAGGAATGGGTATAGCGGTTATCTTCGTTATAACGCTGTCTGCTGTTATAACTTTCATAATTCAAAAAGCGGTATTGGAGCCTTTTGATTTAGAATATTTACAAACGATAGCTTTCATTTTAATTATTGCAGCATTGGTACAATTCGTAGAAATGTTTCTTAAAAAGTCAAGTCCTGGACTCTATCAGGCTTTAGGTGTATATCTGCCTTTAATTACAACAAATTGTGCTGTTTTGGGAGTTGTAATAATCAACATAACAAAGGAATATAACTTCGTTGAAGCAATAGTAAATTCTGTTGGTACATCAGCAGGATTCCTGTTAGCAATAGTATTATTCGCAGGAGTCAGAGAAAAAATTGACACTGCAGATGTTCCGGAAGCTTTAAAAGGTTCATCAATTGCTTTAGTAGCTGCAGGCTTAATGTCTATTGCATTCCTTGGTTTTTCAGGATTAAAAATATAGGAGGAAAATAGAACAATGGTTATAATAAAAGCAGTTGGAGTTTTAGGCGGTTTAGGCATTTTATCCGGAGCATTATTGGCTGTTGCTTCAAAAGTATTTCATGTTCCGGTTGATCCGAAGGTAATTGAAGTAAGAAATATACTTCCGGGTGCTAACTGTGGTGCCTGCGGATATCCGGGCTGTGATGGTCTGGCAAATGCAATTGCGGAAGGAAGAGCTCCTGCAAATGCATGTCCCGTTGCAAACAAGGAAAAGCATGAACAGATTGCGGCAGTTATGGGTACAACAGCCGGAGAAACAGAAAAAAGAGTTGCTCACGTAATATGCCAGGGCTGTGACAGCGTGGCGAAAAAGAAATTTGAGTATGAAGGTGTTAAGGATTGTAAAGCGGCGGCAGCAATTCAAGGCGGAGATAAGGCATGTGACAAAGGTTGTTTAGGTTATGGAAACTGTAAGGTAGTATGCCAATTTGGTGCTATTGAAATAGTTGACGGTCTGGCAATTATAGATAAAGAAAAGTGTACAGCCTGCGGATTATGTGTAGAAGAATGTCCGAAAGCAGTAATTACATGGGTACCTTACAAAAATAATGTTATTGTTGCATGTAACAATAAAGACTTTGGAAAGGCTGTTAAGGATGTTTGTACAGTTGGATGTATCGGATGTAAGATATGTGAAAAGAATTGTGAATTTGATGCAATTCACGTTACAGATAATTTAGCTAAGGTTGATTATGAGAAGTGTACACACTGTATGGTATGTGTGCAGAAGTGTCCTACAAAGTCAATCAGAGGCGATTTAACGGTAATAGAAAGCGAATAATATAATCTGAAACTATGAGATCTTTCACTTGTCCTGGATGATGTATGTCATTCGGAGGTCAGTGAAGGATCTTTTTTTATATTACAAAAAAATAAAAAGTATGTGATTTATATATCTATTTTGACAAATAATACAAATGACACTATAATGAGAGTGACATAGTCAAAATATAAATATGAGGTTTGAAAATGAAAGCTTTAGAAGCTATGGAAAAGGAAATCAGAGGAAGAACAATAGAATTGGACTCATTGAACAAAGATAGTTCGGCGTTGCTTGTTGTCGATATGATTGTCGGTTTTGTGTACTCCGGTATAATGTCTTCTCCAAGAGTTGCATCTATAGTAAATAATATCACAGAATTAAACGAAAAACTTCAGGGTTGTAAAAAGGTGTTTTTTTTGGATGCTCATGAAGAGGATGCTCAGGAGTTTAACAGCTATCCTGCGCATTGCGTTATAGGAACCGAAGAAGCGGAGCTGATACCGGAATTAAGAACCGCGTACTCTGAAGGAGACGAAACTGCGTATGTATATAAAAACAGTACCAACGGGTTTCTCAGCGGTGAATTTCAGAAATGGCTTGAAGAAAATGAGGATGAAGTTGATAACTATATAATTACCGGCTGTGTAACGGATATCTGCGTCATGCAGTTTGCATTGAGCTTAAAAGCGTATTTTAATGAAAATAATAAAAATAAAAGAGTTATAGTGCCTGTAAATTCAGTTGAAACCTATGACGGTGGAAGTCATGACGGAGATATGATGAATTTGTTTGCATTGTATAACATGCACATAAACGGAATTGAGATTGTGGAAAATATAAAATAACAGGAGATATAAATGTATAATAATTTAGGAGATAGAAAGCTGTCGATGCTGATGGATTTCTATGAGCTTACCATGGCTAACGGATACTTCGCCAACGGTATGAAGGATGATATTGTTTATTTCGATATGTTTTTCAGAAAAAATCCTGACGGAGCAGGATTTTCAATAGTTGCAGGATTGGCTCAGGTTATTCAGTTTATTAAAGAATTAAAATTTGATGATGATGATATTGAATATCTGAGGAGTAAAAATTTATTTAAGGAAGAATTTCTTCAATATCTGAAGGATTTCAAGTTTTCAGGTGATATATATGCCATACCTGAAGGTACACCCGTATTTCCGGGAGAGCCGTTACTTACTGTAAGGGCTAAAACAATTGATGCACAGCTTATTGAAACAATGCTTCTGTTGACCATAAATCACCAAAGCCTTATAGCTACCAAGGCAAATCGTATTGTGAGAGCAGCAAAGGGAAGACCCATAATGGAATTCGGCGCAAGGAGAAGTCAGGGCTACGACGGAGCCATATACGGAGCGCGAGCGGCATATATAGGAGGAGTCGTGGGTACCGCAACAACTCTTGCCGATGAGGTTTTTGGGGTGCCGGCTCTCGGTACCATGGCACATTCGTGGGTACAGATGTTTAAAAGTGAATATGAGGCATTCAAGGTGTATGCCGAGAATTATCCTGACAGCTGCACTTTACTTATTGACACGTACAATGTAATAAAAAGCGGTATACCAAATGCAATTAAGGTATCGAGGGAAGTTCTTGAGCCGATGGGAAAAAGATTGAAGGCAGTGAGACTGGACAGCGGCGATATAGCGTATCTGAGTAAGAAGTGCAGACGAATGCTTGATGATGCGGGTCTGAAGGATTGTAACATTGTAGCTTCAAACAGTCTTGATGAATTCATCATTACGGATTTATTGGATCAGGGTGCTAAAATAGATTCATTCGGTGTTGGAGAAAGGCTGATAACGGCAAAATCCGAGCCTGTATTCGGATGTGTATACAAGCTGGTGGCCGTTGAAAAAGACGGAGAAATAATTCCTAAAATTAAAATATCAGAAAACGAAGAAAAAATTACCAATCCCGGATATAAAAAAGTATGGCGTCTGTATGACAGAGATACAAACAATCCCATTGCTGACGTTGTAACATTGTCTCATGAAACAATTGATGATTCAAAGCCATATATTATTTTCGACGAAATACATGTGTGGAAAAAGAAGAGAGTGACAAATTTCTATGCAAAAAATCTGCAGGTTCCTATTTTTATAAACGGAGAATGTGTGTATGAAAGCAGAAATATCCATGAAATAAAAAAATATTGCAAAAACCAGGTCAGTAATTTATGGGGTGAGGTAAAAAGATTTATCAATCCTCACAGCTACTACGTGGATTTATCCACGGAGCTTTGGAATTGCAAACAGAATTTGATAAACCAGTACAGCTTTAAATAATAAAATAAAGGGGACGGTTCTTTTTAGAACCATCCCTTATTTCTTCTTAAACAGAATAATTATCGAAATAACCCTGTATATAAATAATCGGTGTTCCCTTGTCGCCGCTTCCGGATGTCAGATCACAAAGTGAGCCTATCAAATCTGTCAGTCTCCTTGGCGTGGTTCCCTGAGCCTCCATACTATTTTTTAAATTACCGTCCTTGTTTTCTATAGACCTGGTTATTGCAGCCCTTAATTCATCTCCAGACAGGTCCTTAAACTGATTGTCCGCAAGATATTTTAATTTGAGCTCATTTGGTGTACCGGTTAAACCGTCAGTGTAACCCGGTGAAACAACGGGGTCTGCAAGCTCCCAGATTTTGCCCACAGGATCCTTGAACGCTCCGTCACCGTAAACCATAACCTCTATATTTTTACCCGTTTCATCCAAAAGTATTTTTTGTATTTTATCTACTAGGCTTTTGCAGTCTCTCGGGAACAGCTTAACCGAATCCTCTGTCGCTTTATTTGAGCCTAAGAGTCCGTATTCTTCATTGTAACCGCTTCCGTTTACCGATGAAGACAATATATCATCCAATCCGTATACGGTCTTTGCTCCGGCATCCTTTAAAAGTCTCTTGCTTCTTTGTCTCGTATGAATATCGCAAACCAGGACAGAGTCGGTATACTTCAATATGCTGACAGGATTATTTGCCAGAATAACTTCTGCTTCTGCACCGCTTTCCCTTATTATATCCGAATAATATTTTATGTAATCTATTCCCGTAAATATGTGATTTGTATTTTCAAAATGACTTCTGAATTCTTTTTCCGTAAGTATATCAGTCCACGGATTAATTCCGGCAGCATCAAGCGCATCAAAAGTTACAAAAGAGTTGCCAACTTCATCGGATGGATAGCTGAATTGCAAATAAATTTTTTTAAATGACTTGGCAATACCTCTTAAGCATATTGCGAATCTGTTCCTGCTGAGTATTGGAAATATCAAACCAATCGTGTCACAGTTAAATTTATTTTTTACATCAGAAGCAATATCCTCGATTCCGGCATAGTTGTCCTGACTTCTGGCTACTACGGATTCAGTGATTGCCAATATATCCCTGTCTCTTAATGAAAAGCCCTCATGCTTCGAAGCTCCTAATACTGAATCAACTGCTATTTGAGCTATATTATCACCTTTTTTGACAATGGGAGCCCTTATACCTCTGACAACAGTTCCGACCATTCTATCCATATTTTTCTCCTTAAATAATTATTTATTAATTTTTCCTTATATATTATAATACATTTGATGACCTAAGTAAAATATTTTTTGCA
>JAFACY010000126.1 GCA_023425285.1 Bacillota bacterium | reverse complement strand
TGCGGGCAGCAGGAATCAACTGTACAAGTACCACAGCAAGTATAATCATTGCTGTAGGTATTATATATCGGATGATTTCTGATTTGTTCGACGTTTCGGCTTTTCTTTCTATATTTACGTAATCTCCATCTTTTATGTCATCCGCTACCTCCGTATAAATATGAGTTTCGTAATATTTGCATCCTGCCGAGCAGCTTCTGCAGCTGTCTTTGCAGGGAAGTACCTTTTTTACCAAAATTACCGCGTCTTGGTCATTCCTGCTTTCTATTCTTCCTATGTATTTCATTGAGTTCTCCATGATTTAAGGAGATACCCTAACTTTAAGTTTCAAGTATCTCCCGTTGTATAATTCTATTTGGTCAGCGCTTTAATCGCCTCTTTAAGCTGCAAATCTTCAATGTCTCCTTGTGCATGCTTCATCAGTGCATTGTATAATGCATTTTGTGTTGCAACATCTATTGTTCCATACGGATATAAAAGATTGTCACCCTGAAACTTAATGATTTGTTCAAAAGACTTCTGATCATAAACTCCGTCAGGTTCATTTACATCGTATCCTAATGTTTTCAATATCATTTCTGCAGCCAGCACATCCAGACTTACAGTACCGGGTGCAGATTTGTTTGTCTTGCTGAAAACAGGATATTTTGTCAAATCTATTTTTTCATTTTCAACGACTATGTCCGGAGCGATTCCAACCTTATGTACGGGTGTTTTATTAACAGAAAAATATTCCGCAGTTGTGAACTTAACTCCGCTTCCGCCCTTTAAAGGATACAGCGTCTGTACGATACCCTTTCCGAAAGAATTTGTTCCTACGATAATGCCTTCGTTCTTGTATTTTACCGCACCGGCAAACACTTCGGTTGCACTTGCACTTCCGCCGTTTATCAATACGGCTATTTCATATTTTTGTTCCTTCAGCTTGCTTTCATATATATCCTCTTTACCGGAAGCGTAGTCAACGTATATTACGGGACCCTCGGTAACGAACAGATTAAGCAAATCAACTGCTGCCTGCAATGTGCCTCCGCCGTTGTTTCTCATGTCAATTACAATTTTCTTTACATTGATTTTGTCAAATTCGGAAAGCTCTTTTTCAACAAGCTCAACCGTGTTATCCGAAAAATCTGTAACCTTCAGATAACCTATATTGTTTTCCATTATTTTGCCTTCAACGATGCTTGTTGCAACCTTAGCTCTTACAATATCAAAGTTTAAAACTTGTTCTCCTCTCAGAATTCCTATTTTTACGCTTGTACCTTCATCGCCTCTGATTAAAAGAGATGCCTGAGATGAAGTAACCCCTGTTATATCGTAGCCGTCAACATATTTTATGATGTCACCTGCTTTAATGCCGGCATTCATAGCAGGTGAGTCGGTCAATGGAGTAACGACTACAATCTGACCGCTCGCATCAGTTATCTGTACACCTATTCCTACAAATTCTCCGGCTGTAGTATCAAGCATTGCAGAATACTCTTCGGGAGTGTAGTAAACACTGTAATCATCCAATACGTTAAAGAAACCGTCGTATAATCCTTCTAAAATATCTTCCTGATCTACCTCGTACTGATAATTATCAAGTACAAAATAGACTACTCTTTCCAAAAACTCAAGGTCTGTACCAAATTTATCCTTATCCATTTCCTTTGCAAATGCAAAGGTAGTAAAGGAAGATAAAATTAATAGCACCGTCAATAATAAACTGATTTTTCTTTTCATGCTGCACCTCTTTACATTAATTATGTCATAAGTATATTCCAAAATGTGCAATGTGTAAAGCTAAATCAGCATTTATTCATCATAACCCTGAGAATTTCATCATCCGTATTTTTCATTCCTATATTGGATACGTGAGCTAAATTTACAATTGTTTTTTCCGGTGTATCGCCCAATATGCCGTTATCATCAGGTATGAAGATGTTTTTAAGTGCCATCTCCGAAGCATCCACGGCGGCATCCACGGATATTGAAAGCTTGTAGGAGCATCCTAATTTTGCTCCGTCACAAAGCATGCCGGATATCCCCGCCACCATGTTGTTTATGGAGGCCTTGATTTGTTCTGTGCTTCCGTCAAGCAAGTAAGTAAGACCTGCAGCACAGCCCACCCCTGCCGCAACTCTGCAGCCGCATACAGGAGACAATGAGCCTAAGTGAACTTTGACGAATATGGTTACAAGGTGACTAAGCGTTACGGCTCTTATTATTTTCTCGGCATATATATTTTTTTCCTTTCCTATGAAGGAAATAGGAATTATTGCTACAAGTCCGTGATTTCCTGAGCCTGCACTGCTCATAACAGGCAGCAGATAGCCTGACATACGAGCCTCAGAGGCGGCTGCCGTATATGCCTTAGCCATGGAAAAAACATCTGTGGCACTGTTATAAAAATAATTTCCAAGCCCAACGCCTGTCTTTCCCGACAGACCTGCATCCGCAATTCTCATATTTAAATCTATGCCGTTTTGGATAAACTCAATATCCTCGATAGGCGCTTCATTTGCATATTTGATTAAATAATCAATATCATATTTTTTAATTTCATGCTTTATTTCGACAGAGCTTGCGGCGTCATCGGCATTATCAAGTATAATTTCATCATTTTTTGTTTCGCTGATAATGTTTGTATGGGAATGTCTGATTGTAACACATGCCTTGTCATTTTCACCCAGTGCCTCCACCTTTATGAAAAGTCCCTGAATATTTTCAAGCTCCAGGCTTATTATGCCGGAATCAACAATTTTTAGCGCTTCATCTATGCTGTCGTTGTTCACATCCTTTAAAACCTCTAATTTATATTCTGATTTACCTACAACCAGAGCAAGTGCTGCGGCAAAAATAATTCCGTGCTCATTCGTTCCGGGTATACCCACGCTCATTCCATTTTTAATTATATTTTTGTCCGCATATATATTTAATTGTTTTATTTCGCCGTCCAATATTTCCTTAGCCCTTGCAACCGCATAAGCAACCGCACCCGGCTCCGTGCATCCCAAGGCAGGAACAACCTGATTTTTTAGTATATCTACCAATAATTTATCGTTCATAACACACCTCCTGACTGTATATATGCATGATTTGTGCCAAATTAAAAGTAAATGCATGGGAAAACAATTGCGGCGGAAATTGAACAATTTATCGTTTTTATACATTTATCTTTCAACATTCATTATCATAAATGATAAATTTTTATACTTATACATATAAAAGTGTTGAAATTATCTGTATGCGTATTTTATCATTTTTGCAGATAATTTATCAAAAATGATAAAAAATATATTTTATATTCTATGAAATTCGATAAACCTTTTGTAAAATCAGCAAAAATGTATTATAATGTATTAACCTCAATACACATAAGAAAGGAACGATTATGAGCAGACTAAAGAGTATCAGTTCTGAACTGTTGCACATAATAGATGCATTACAGGCGGTTACCAATGTAGATATTACCATAGTGGACGAGCACCTGGACAGGGTTGTTACTACTGTGAAAAGCGATATTGAATCAAGCAGGAAGGTGCCTGTCAATTCTGCATTCCATAAGTGCATATTGGAT
>JAFACY010000117.1 GCA_023425285.1 Bacillota bacterium | reverse complement strand
CGGTAAATATTTCAGCATATACACGCGACATATTTCCGGTTCATACGCCTTAACGGTATCCAACGGAGGAAATGTATCATACATCGGAGATGGTTACTTTAATGTCACAGGAGCAGAATATGGTGTAAATGTTATCGGCAACAACTCATCTGCAACCGTAACTTATGCAAATGCTATCGGTGAGAGCGGCATAGCTGCATCCGCAGGCAACGGCAATTCAATCATAATTAACGGTAATGTAAGAGCTGGTAAATACGGCACCGGTGTATCATCCTACGGCAGCGTTGTTGTTAACGGAGACATAGAGGTTAACGGAGAAGGTGGTAAAGGCGTATACACAGATTTTGGTGGTTCAATAATCGTCAATGGTGATGTGAAAGTTACAGGTAATTATTCCACCGGAGCATGGTCATACGAATCTATAATAATAAACGGCAATATTATCGCATCAGGTACGCGTGCTTATGGAGCATATGCATCAGGAGAAGATGCACGAGTTGATGTATATGGGAAAATTTCTGTTTCGGGAGGTAATTCAACCGGAGCATTAGCTGAAAGTGGAAGTAAAATTTCTGTTACTAATGCAGGTACGGCGATATCAATGACCGGAGATTCTTCCTGCGGAATTATTGTACGCAACCAAAATGAGAGTAATGTAACGGTGAACGGAAATGTCGAAGCAACAGGTGATGGTGCACATGGTATAGATGCTAGCTTTGGAGAAGTAATTGTAGACGGAAATGTTACAGTAAATGAAAGCTTGGTAATTGGAGTAATGTCTGATGATTTTGGATCAGTTAAAATAACCGGAAATGTAACAGCAGCAGGTAAAAAAGCCACAGGTATTTTTGCAGATATGGGAGAAGGTGCAGGAGGTACTATATATGTGGACGGAAACGTCACCGTCAGCTCACCATATGAAGACAGCACCGGTGTTTATTGCTATAGTAGGGAAACCAAAGATAATAAGAGCATGGTAACTGTAAACGGAAAGGTTTATGCTGATGATACCTATATTGAAATTGATGATATCAAAAGAGAAAACAATTCAGAAGACTTCATAGAAGGCGGATATCGGATTTACAACGGCAGACACGGAAGCATCGTCAAGATAGGTAACGGCGAGGTTGCAACTCCTACCTATGCTCCTACAGTTGTAACCAACGCAATAACAGGCATAACCACCTCAAGTGCTATTTTGTTCGGAAATGTAACAAGTGACGGCGGCGATACCGTTACGGAGAGAGGCTTCCTTTTCGGAACTACTTCAGGCTTGACAACATACACGGCAATAAAAGTCGGGGAAGGCACAGGAAGTTTTACGACACCAATTACAGGTCTTGAAGAAAACCAAAAATACTATGTGCGTGCATATGCTGTAAACAGCAAGGGCATCGGTCTTGGAGCAATTGTAAGCTTCAATACCTCAGACACTCCCGTAAATCCTCCTTCATCAGGTGAACGCAGCAGCCGCAGTTTGCCAACAGTTGTGACAAAGAGTGTATCTGATATAACAGAATTCGGAGCATCTCTGTCAGGAAGCGTAACCTCGGACGGAAGTGCGACGGTTACGGAGCGAGGCTTTGTGTACGGTAAAAATACCAATCCATCCATAGGAGAAACGGGAATCGTAAAAATTTCATCCGGAAACGGAACGGGCAACTTTACAGCCTTGGCAGAAAAGTTAAGCGCCAATACCAGGTATCACGTATGTGCGTATGCAATAAACAGTGTTGGAACTGCCTACGGTGAGGATATGAGCTTTACTACAAAGAAAGCTTTTGTGCCTGCCGGAGAAATAGGATGGCTGGATGCTTCGGGTATTGATTTAGGCAATCCATACGGCATTGTTGTGCTTTATACCGATGAGGATGGTGAGGAGCATATACTGGGGCTCGGAATCGTATTAGGAATCAGAATGAAGTATGTATCAAGAGGACAGGGAAAATATGAAATTATTTTCAATGCAAAGCCCTTTGAAGATATAGCAGGTCACTGGGCTAAAAATGATATAGATTTTTCTTCTGCGAGACTTTTATTTAACGGTATTACGCCTGAAATTTTCTCTCCCGATACTCATATGACGAGAGGTATGTTTGCCGCGGTGCTGGGACGCATGTACGGTGCAGACCCAGCACTATACAGAGGATACAGCTTTGAGGATGTCACTCAGGATGTGTATTATGCTCCTTATATAAAATGGGCTGCGGAAAACGGGATAATTATGGGCGTGTCACCAAGACTGTTTGAACCGGAAAGAGCGGTAACACGTCAGGAAATGGCAGCTATGATGTATAGGTTTATGAAATATTTAGACCTTTCATTTACAATCGGCAATAACAAATTCAATGACGATGCTCTTATAGATTCGTGGGCAAGAGAAAGCATCATGCAACTGAAGGGAACGGGAATTATTTCGGGCAGGACAGACAACAAGTTTGATCCTTACGGAATATCAACACGCGCCGAGGTGGCGGCAGTGCTGAGAAGGCTGATTGAGTATATTCTTAAATGAATAATGATGATATCCTTCGAGCTAAAGCTCTCAGGATGATACAATCAGAGTTTATCAATAAACAGGTCATTGCGTTTAATGCAATGACCTGTGATTTTATATTATTTTACAAACGCACCATAGATTGCTCTTATAGCACCTTCAAAATCCTTGTCCTCTACTCCTACGATTATGTTAATTTCGCTTGAGCCCTGATCAATCATACGGATATTGATGTTATTGTCTCCGAGAGCCGTAAACAGCTTTGCGGAAATACCGGGCTTGTAAGCCATATTTATACCTACGGTTGTAATCAGACTCAGATTTTTAAAAACATTTACCGATTGTGCTCCGCATTTTAATTTTATTTCTTCAGCCAACTCATGAGTTATCCTTTCCAATCCTTCCGAAGGAAGAATGATAGAAAAACTGTCTATGCCCGACGGCAGATGCTCTATGCTCAGTCCCCTGTTTTCAAACACTTCCAAGGCTCTTCTTACAACGCCAACCTCATTGGCCATGTGCTCCTTGTGAACATAGAAAACAGTGAAGTTTTTCTTGCCGGCAATTCCCGTGATGATGTCTGTGTTTTTGTTGCCATCGTATTCTCTGTCATCTATAATTATCGTGCCCGGATTATCAGGCTCATTGGTATTTCGTATATTGATAGGTATTCCGGCTTCTCTTGCAGGAAATATTGCTTCATCATGGAGCACGGATGCTCCCATGTAGGAGAGCTCCCTCAGCTCCTGATATGTTATCCTTTTTATTTGCTTCGGATTTTTAACGATTCTTGGATCAGCCATCAGAAATCCGGAAACATCTGTCCAGTTTTCATAAATATCGGCTCCTGAAAAGGCTGAGACTATGGCACCTGTTATATCAGACCCACCTCTTGAAAAAACCTTAATGCTCCCGTCGGGATATGCTCCGTAGAATCCCGGTATAACGACTCTCCTTGAATTTTGTACGGCTTCACATAATTTTTCCTTGGTTTTTTCGTTGTTTACAGAACCGTCATAATTAAAGAAAATGACATCCTTGGCATCTATAAAATCATAACCTATATAATCCGCCAGAAGCATTGCACTTAAATATTCTCCTCTGCTCACAATGTAATCTTCATCACATTTGTTGTCTAAATTATCTCTTATAACATTAAATTCTTTTTCCAGATCTATATTTAAATGTAATTCGTCTTTGATTAAATTGTATCTGTCCTCTATTATTTTCAAAATAGGTGCATGAGGAACCGAAAACTTTGTATGTGCGTGGGTCAGGTATAATAAATCCGTGATTTTATTGTCATCCTTGAATCTTTTACCCGGCGCAGAAACTACTACCAGTCTTCTTTCGTCATCACCCTTTATAATGTCGCGTACCTTATTCAGCTGAGTGCTGTCAGCCATGGATGTGCCGCCAAATTTTGCTACCTTTAACATTCGTCCTCCTATATTTGAGCCTATATTTTATTAAGATAACATATATTGCTCAAAGTGTCAATAAATTAAATACACATGTCTTCAAACCGAGAATAACTATCCTCTTAAGTCATCAAGCAGCTTTGTTTTTTCTATGGTTCTGTCATCCTTATATTTAATTATTCTTGCAGGGCTTCCGGCAACGACCGCCATCTCGGGTACATCCTCCGTAACCACGCTTCCTGCAGCGACAACTGCACCCTTGCCGACTTTCACTCCCTCTAAAACAACCGCATTGGCACCTATCAGTACATCATCCTCGATGATAACAGGTGTCTTGCTGGGAGGCTCCAGAACTCCTGCGATAACCGCTCCTGCTCCTACATGTACGTTATTGCCTATTGTCCCTCTTGCCCCGACAACCGCATTCATATCAACCATGGTTTTTTCACCTATGACGGCTCCGATATTTATTACGGCACCCATCATTATTACGGCATCC
>JAFACY010000218.1 GCA_023425285.1 Bacillota bacterium | reverse complement strand
GATATACACTTCGGTAAATACCTGGAATGCATCAATTACGCTTGTCAGAACAACAAAGTACATTGATGGCATTATAAGCGGAAGCTTTATATTTATGAGCTTTCTCCACGGTGTAATTCCATCCAGTGCGGCAGCTTCGTACAAGCTTTCGGGAATACCCTGCAGAGCAGAAAGCAAAATAAGCATATTGTATCCTGAGTGCTTCCATACAGACATCAATGCAATAGAAATAAGAGATATGTTTTTATCTGTCAGCCATCTTATAGGAGCAATTTTGAAAAATGACAATATATAATTCAATGCACCGAAATCAGTGTTATAAATCCAGACAAAAAGTAATGCACATACAACCATCGGAGTCATAACCGGAAGATAGAACATTGTCCTGAAAAACCCGATGCCCCTAAGCGGCATATCCATAGCCAGTGCTACAATCAGGGAAACCAGAATTGAAGCAGGCACATACATTATAACCCACACAAATGTATTTTTTAAAGATTCCAAAAACACCGGATCCTTAAAAAGCGTTTTATAGTTTTCTAATCCTATAAACCTGGGGGGAGTTAAAATTCCCCAGTCAAAACCGCTTATTGCAAAAGAAGCAATTACGGGGTACACCATAAAAATCAACAGACTTATTAAAGCCGGTGCAATAAACATATATCCTGATAATGCATCTTTCTTCTGAAGTGTCATATGTTTTATACCTTTTTTCTTCAATGCATCAGTAGTGACACTTTTCATTCCAAACCTCCTGTTATAAGCAGATGACCCAAATTTTACATTTGGTGTCAGTCGCTTATGCTGTATGCGAAAGCAGACAACCCAAATTTTATATTTGGTGTTGGTCGCTTATGCTGTGTGCGAAAACAGTTATCTCACTGTGGCAGACAGCCAAGTGAGATAACCGCAATAGATTCCTGCAAGATAATTATGTTATTTAAAGAGTGTTTCGTTAGCTTTCTTATCTATATTTGCAGCCGCTTGTTCAATAGTCTGCGTACCGTCATAAACAAGGGAGAGTTCAGCGAAAATGATTGTGTTGTATTCTGTCCATTTTCCTGTGGATAATGCTTCAACCTGTTCTTTATCTCCGATGTATTCAGATGTAGCTATGAATGCTTCTGAAGGATCTGCAAGTATGCTTTTATCTGTTATCAAATCCTTGTAAAGAGGAACTGATAAGCCGTTTGAAAGTGTGTATCCCAAACCTGTCTGGCTTAACTGGAATGACAAGAAGTTAGCTGCAATTTCCTTATTCTGTGAATCTGCACTTATAGCAACGTTAGCTGTAATGAACGGGCATACTCTTGTAGTTCCCTTAGGCATTTCAACTGCTGTCCATTCAAAATCAATTTCGTTTAAGAAGCTTGGAACAACCCAACGACCTGACGGGAACATTGCCGCCTGACCTATGATGAATAATCTGTCCTCACCATCTGCTGTTGTTCCGGGTACGGGAGCATAACCCTTATTAATAAGCTCAGCCTGTACACCTAAACCTTTAATTGCATTTGGATCTGATAAATTGGATTTTCCGTCCTTGAACCAAGCTGCATCGAAGTTACCCATGAAGTTAACCCAATCAGCTCTGTAGTTGTTTACGATTGTACCGTATTGTGCTGTTCTGTTGTTTTCAACCTTTGTAAGCTGACCTGCAAGCTCAATATAATCATCCATCGTCCAGTCAGATGTAGGAATTTCTAATCCTGCTTCCTTAAACATGTCAACGTTTATGTACATTACGTAAGATGTATAATCCTTAGGTATACAGTATTGTGTGCCGTCAACCTGACCGTAATCTAAAGCACCATCAAACATGCCTTCTGAAATTGAAGGATATTCTTTAAGAACATCTGTTAAATCAGCCATAAGATTTGCATTTGCAAGCTCTCTTACACGTGCTTCACTCAGCCAGAACAAATCCGGTAATGTCTTTGCGGCTCCAAGATTCTGAAGCTTTGTGTAGTAATCTCCTCCCGGTGTATACATTTGTTCAATTTTAACACCCGGTACTAACTTTTGATAAGCGTTGATCAATTCAGTATACATCTGACGTTCATAATCATCGCCCCAGTACATGTACGTAATTGTTCCTGTAAGTCCCTTTGACGCTTCATAACCATCCCAGTTTAAATCTGCCGGTTTTTCACCTTCGTTACCTGCCGGAGTTTCCGGAGTATCAGGCGTCTTTGGTGTTTCTGCGTTGTTACTGCATGCAGTAGCCATGGACAACACCATAACAGCTACTAATAAAATACTGATTATTCTCTTCATAAGTCTCCTCCTGATTTTAATAAAAACATACAACAATATTTAAATTTGTATTCAATTGTTGAATAGGACCTGTACAAAATTAAAAATTGTTATTAAAATTTAGTACATATCATAACAAAAAAATACAAAAGTGTCAAGAATCAAAAATAAAATAGCTGAAATTAAAAACAAATATAACATTTGACAAAATTTATTTTTCACATTAAAGTTATATATGCCTTATAATTACCATATAAAATTTTGCTATACGAGGTGATTTTATGTTTTTCAAAAGCTATTACAACCCGGGACCGGGTATAAATAAAGATGCTCCGCCAAAGAAAGGACTCGCATTGTATATAGAACTGATAACGGTTGACTTTTGGGGATTTATAAGCTTAAACATGCTGTATGTGATATGCTGCCTCCCCGTCCTGACCATAGGCGGAGCAACCATCGCATACACAGAGCTGTGCTGTAAGCTACTGAGGAGAGAGCATGTGTTTGTTTTTTCAGATTTCTTCGGCAGCTTCCGCAATAATTTTAAAAAGGGAATATTGCTCAGTCTTGTTCTGCTGTTGGTTCTATTTGATCTGCTGATAATTTACACAAACGTAGTGTCATACATAGACACGAAGCTGAGTGCCGGAATTGTGGTTTTCTGGGCAATAGCAGGCATATTGAGCATACTGCTCACCTCATTGATTGCATATCTTGTGCCCATAATCGCAAATCTGGAGCTGGATTTTTTATTTCAGCTTAAAAACGCTTTTATACTGACATTAGCCGGAGGATGGAGAACACTGGCTGTTTCAGTATTTAACATGATTTCATTTATTTTGTTCTTCACGCTTTTTCCTTTTTCGGGCATAGTATTTTTTATAATAGGCTTCTATATATTAATTTTTACAAACTGCTTTTTTACATGGCCATTAATAGAAAAACACGTTGTTTTACCACCGGAATAGATTATATTAATCAAATATTGTAAAATATTACAAATATATCAGAATTTATATTGAAAAAAATTTATATATTTGTTAACCTAAGATTAATAAAAAATAACAAACGATAGTATTGAGGTGACATAATTGAAGAAAAAAACACCAAAATATGTTCAGCTTGCAGGATGGATCAAAGATAAAATATCCGAAGAAGGATTGGAAAAAGGGGAAAAATTTTATACAGAGCATTCTCTTTCCCAAATGTACGATGTCAGCAGACAAACCGTAAGACAGGCAATAAACCTCCTTATCAACGAACAAATCCTTGAAAGCAGGCAAGGAAGCGGAACATATATTTCTACCCACATGAATTCAAAGAAAACTTCCAGTAAGATAATAGGGGTTATTATTACGTATTTTGATGAATATATATTTCCAAGCATCATAAACGGGATTGAATCCGTAATAAGCAGCAAGGGCTACAACATGCAGCTTGCAAGCACGAGAAACGACGTGGAAAATGAAGCACGCTCATTAAGGTCAATGCTGGATACGGGAGTGGACGCCTTTATTATAGAGCCCACAAGAAGTGCCCTGCTTAACGGCAATAAAAAATTATACGATGAAATTTCCAAAAAAAATATACCGCTTATATTTTTAAACTCCTACTATCCCGACATGGATTTTCCTCACGTTGCCCTTGATGATGTAAAGACCGGATACCTGGCTGTCAGTCATCTCATAGACAACGGTCACAGAAATATTGCACTGTTTCTTAAATCCGATGATATGCAGGGTCACCTGAGATACAAAGGAGCCATGTCTGCTGCAAATGACCGCGATATTACCATATCTCCGGAAAATGTATTGTGGTTTACAACAGAGGATATTAATTATCTGGAGGAGGACAGCGACAGAATACTTAGGTACCTCAAAGGTTGCACTGCCCTATTGTGCTACAATGACCAGGTAGCCGTCAAATTATTAAATATCCTGAACGAAAAAAATCTTAACATACCGGAGGATTACTCCATAATAAGTATTGATGATGATAAACGTGCCGCCACATGTTCCCCGCCCCTTACAACGATCGCTCACCCTAAGGAGCTTGTGGGAATTGAGACAGCAAAGTCAATATTCCACCTTATTTCAGGAAAAAAATGCAGCACAGATATTGATTTTGAACCACAGCTTATTATAAGAGACTCCGTAAAAAGAATATTGTAATCCAAAGCATTTGCATAAAAGCAGATGCTTTTTTAATACAAATTTCGCAATTTGTATTAAAAATTAAAAAAATGTACTTATTTTTGTATTGACGATTATATTTTATATAACTATAATAAAGAATGAATGCGTATTTGTACCTCATGATGAGGTATAGAATAATTATCAGGAGGTATATATGCTAAACAGCGTGGAAAAACTTATGGATATAGATATTGAAAGAATCTACCTTGGTAATTTGTCAACTGTGGAAGCTGACATCCAATTGCCTGAAGCTGGAGAAAACGGTACAATTTTCAGCTGGAAATCATCCAATGACTACATATTGTCCGGCGAAGGAAAGGTTACACGTCCCCATTTTGGTGCAGGCAACAGACAGGTTACATTGACATTAACCGCAACAAATCAGGATGTGACGAAGACAAAGACCTTCATTGCAAATGTATTGGAAAAGGAATATCCCTTTACAATAAAGTCAGTCTACCCCCTTACCGTTTATACAAAAATAGGCAGTCTGCCGGATTTGCCATCTGTTGCTGTGGCTGCCAACAATCTTGATGAGGATACAGTTGTTCCTGTTGTATGGGATACTGTTGAACAGAACATGGTTGAAAAAGAATGCAGCTTCGTTGTCAAGGGTGTTGTAAAGGATAATGTTGTATCCGAAGCAACTGTTATTGTTACGAATAACAAGGAACTGCTGACACCAATGCTGAATATTAAAAAGTCAGTACATC
>JAFACY010000135.1 GCA_023425285.1 Bacillota bacterium | reverse complement strand
GTTTGGGATGGCGGAGTATGAATACATAGAGGAGCATCTGCGCATACTGTCGGGATTTTACGGGATGCTTAAGCCCTTTGACAGTGTTACTCCCTACAGGCTGGAAATGCAGGCTAAGGTTCAGATGCAAGAATTTGATTCGCTGTATGATTTCTGGGGTAAAAGACTGGCTGAGGAGATATTTTCCCAAAGTGAATGCATCATCAATCTTGCGTCAAAGGAATACAGCAGATGTATTTCGGAGTATATTGATGACAGCATAAAATTCATAAGCTGTGTTTTCGGAGAAATGAAGGGTGACAAGGTCATTGAAAAAGGAACTCAGGTAAAGATGGCAAGAGGAGAAATGGTACGCTTCATGGCTGAAAAAAAGATTAAAAATGAGGAAGAAATCAAATCGTTTGACAGACTCGGTTACATGTATGATGACAGCTTGTCGGATGATTGTACATATGTTTTCATAAAGGGAGGAAAATAACATGCTGGAAAAAGGAACGAAGGCACCGGACTTTGTGCTGAAGGACAAGGACGGAAAGGAAGTTGCATTATCTGATTTCGCAGGGAAAAAGGTTGTGCTGTATTTTTACCCCAAGGACAATACCCCCGGATGCACGAAGCAGGCCTGTGGGTTTGCGGGTATGTATGATGAATTTACGGAGATGGATGTGGCTGTTATCGGAGTGAGCAAGGACAGCTCGGTATCTCATCAGAAGTTCGCCGAAAAATATAATCTGCCGTTTATTTTACTTTCAGATCCTGAGCTTACGGTTATAAAGGCATACGATGTGTGGAAGGAAAAGAAGCTTTACGGAAAGACATCCTTAGGTGTTGTAAGGACAACATACGTCATTGACGAAAACGGAATTATAGAAGAAGTAATGCCAAAGGTAAAGACTGATACAAATGCGGCAGATGTGCTTAATTATTTGAGAAAATAACAATCCGTTCGAAAATCCGGTTAAAGGATTTTCAGACAGATTGTTTTAATTTCCATGGTGCTTCAGTATATTTAACTTTATGATTAGCTTTGCCTTGCAGGGGTATTCTATTATAACACCATATATTCAGAATTATATAGCTTATAAGGGATATAATATTAATATCGAATGAAAGAGAGGTTAAATGATGGCGAACCTTAGAAATCTACCAACGGAAAACCCTATGCAGCTGGCTTCCTTAATTACATCAAAGAAAAACCAGATTGTGAGCATGGCCTTATCAAATAGTGAGCATCTGCAAATGTCTTTATTTACCTTTGCTGATAAAGAAACAGTAAGCGAAGAAGAATATTTTGGAGATACAATGTATTTTGTTTTAGAAGGTGAAACTCAAATCAATAAAGACGGGAAAGAATATATTTTAAAAGCAGGAGATGTGTTTATGGTACCGGCACATGTACTGCATGCAATTGGTGGGGAAAGTGAATTTAAATTATTACAGATAACAGTTAATTAAGGAGGGGAAATATGTTTATTAAAAATATTGAACATAAAAAAGCATTTGAACTTATAAATTTAGTTGAATATGAAGCAGGAAAGGTTTCAAGCCTGACGCTTGCGCAAAAACCGGGAGTAGGGATTACTGTTCTCGCCTTTGATGAAGGTGAAGGTGTAAGCACTCATGCGGCACCCGGAGATGCAATGGTTGTTGTGCTTGACGGTGAAGCCCTGATAACTATTGATGGTGAAGAATGCAGGGTGAAGGCAGGAGAAGTAGTAGTAATGCCTGCAAATATTCCTCATGCGGTAAAAGCAATTACAAAGTTTAAAATGCTGTTAACAGTTGTAAAATAGAAATAGAATAATGACCAAAATTATCCCCTCGGGCGAAGTCCTGAGGGCTGTTTTTTGGGGATTTTTGTTTGAAATCGTGATTATATTGGTATAATAATTATATACATGTAATTGATATAAAAAGGAGAAAAAAATGAAAAAGATAATACCATCATTATGGTTTGGTGATAATAATTGTGAAGAAGCAGTTAACTATTATGTGAGTGTTTTTCCAAACTCTGAAATACAGAATATTGTAAAATATCCGGATGAAAATCTTGACGAGCATTTTGAAGGCATGTCCGGCAAAATAATTACCGCGGAGTTTACACTGAACGGACAAAAATATCTTGCTCTTGACGGTGGTCCGTATTTTCATTTTAACGAAGCCATATCAATGACTATAGAATGTGACGATCAGGATGAGATTGATTACTTCTGGGATAAGTTGTCACATGTCAAAGAAGCTGAGCAATGCGGATGGGTTAAGGACAGATTTGGTCTTTCCTGGCAGATAGTGCCCTACAACATGGGAGAGCTGATCAAGACGGATGCTCAGATACAGGCGATGATGAAAATGAAAAAGATAATAATTAAGGAGCTTGAGGAGGCAGGAACAAATTTGACATAAAGGAGGTCTTTTTATGGAAATAGGTTCTGTTTTGATAATTATAGTAACAGTTTCAATTTTGGTAACTTTTATTTTAAATTGGATATTCAAGAAGAGAAGATATGTTAAGTACCTTCCGGTAATAATAATGTTTCCGTTTATGATGTATGGATTCATCAGTGCATACAGTGCACCAACTGAAGGCTTTGAGGCATTAGGAAGATTTCTATTGGGTGTGTTGTTATTTGCAGCGAGTCTGCCGTCTCTTATATGCTCGATTACATTGGATATAATCAACAAGAAAAAAGAAAAAGAATAGTGTTATATAAAATTAACCCCCGGTATGCTTGTGATATATCGGGGGTTAATTGCCTGTTTATCATAAGCAAGACTTTGACATCAGGCATAATCAGTGTTAATATTGAGATATAAAACTTTTTATCGGAGGAAATGTATGGAGTTAAAAATGAAAGAAACATTCAGAGCCATAGTTGTAAGAGAGCAGAGTGACGGCTCTTTTCAAAGAAGTATTGAAAATGTGGAAGCTTCCTCACTGCCTGAGGGAG
>JAFACY010000108.1 GCA_023425285.1 Bacillota bacterium | reverse complement strand
AAATCCACCAAAAGCTCAATAAAATTTCCTTCATATGGCACACAGTAATATTTGAAGCCCTTCAGCTTTTTAAACACCTTCATGGTGTCATAATAGCCAAGCTTTATAAGCTCATCCGCCCTTTCCCGGTTGAAGTCAAGCGCCTCAAGCATACTGCCGAGACTTCCATCCGCAGGCTGGATGTATGTAATTTTAACATCCTTGTTTCTTACTTTTCTGACAATGCCTACGGCCATGGTTCTCACCGCTATTATGTCCTTGTAGCCCTTATTTACGAGCATACCTATAGGCAGGTTGTTATAAAAACCGCCGTCTAAATATTTTTTGCCGTCAACCTCTTCTATTCTGAATGCAGGTAAGTTGGCACTTGCTATCAAAAATTCAGTCAGCTTTCCTTCAGGTATATTCTCCTTGAAAAGCTCCACAGGTTTTTTGTCTGTAAGATTTACGGTTACAATTCCAAAATCAACCGGTGATTTCCTGATTTTTTCTTCGTCAACATAAGTATCGAACAGAATACGGATTTTTGATGTGTCCAGGCCTCGATTATTTAAAATCTCCCTTGATTGATGAAGTAAGTAAGAAAAATTAATTTCATGAAGATTAAGATTCTTTAAATCTGCTATTGCTTTTTCATCAATATCAAAAAGCTCATGGGAATTAACGTTGAACCAGATTCTTTCTAATAAATCATAATCATCCTGCACCATCATAGCGCCGTTAATAGCTCCGATAGATGTACCGGCAATCCCGCCTATTTCAATATTTAATTCTTTTAATGCCTTGTACGCCCCTACATGGTAGGCCCCCTTTGCCCCTCCGCCTTCTAATACTAATCCGTACATTTTTTTACTCCACAGATAATAATTTTACAGAACTTGCACCCTTTAATTTTTTCAGCTCAGTAACAATGTCGTCAATCGGCTTTCCGATATCGGAAATATCAAGCGACAAATTTACAGATGCCTTGCCGTTAATGGGAATGCTCTGATTGATGGTAAGAATATTTACTTTTTCCTGAGACATATAATTCAATACACTTGACAAAATACCTTTTTCATGTCTCAGCATCATGGAAATTACAGCCTTTCTGCCTATTGAATTTTCATCCGGCGAAAACACATAATCCTTGTATTTGTAATATGTGCTTCTGCTGATTCCTACCATTTTAACGGCCTCACTGATACCCTTGACGCTTCCGCTGTTAATTAAATTTCTTGCCTCAATAACCTTGTCATAAACATCCGGTAATATTTTTTTGCTGACAATTAAATACTTTTTTAACATACATCCACCTCTTAATTTTATTTTATGATTACACCTGATTTATCTGTGCTTAAAAACTTTATTTGCCATTTATTTTTTAAGCCATTTATACTTTTTTCAATATTCCTTTTAAAATCAGAATTGTCTGTTATGTTCATCAATGTAGGTCCGGAACCACTTATAAAAAACGCCTGTGATCCGTTTTCCATACATATTTTTCTGATCTCATCATATTCGTGTATCAGATTCTTTCTGTATTGCTGGTGCAGCATATCATTCAAGCCCAGATTTATTAATTTAAAATTACCTTCTTCCAACGCTTTTAACAATACGGCAGTTCTTGAAACATTGAAAACCGCATCACTGAACGGAACGCTCGAAGGTAAAATTTTTCTTGCCGCGTGAGTTGATATTTCAAAATCCGGTATCAATGCACAAAATTTAATTTTATCACTTATGTTATACCTTACGGTATAAACTTCGTTTTCAAATATGGAAGCAGTGAGACCTCCGTAAACCGCCGGTGCGACATTGTCGGGGTGTCCTTCAATTTCAACAGCAATTTTAAACAATTCGTCCTTTGACAAATTACCTTTAAGCAAAGCATTTGCCCCAAAAACACCGCCCACTATACACGCTGAGCTGCTGCCTAACCCTCTGGACGCCGGAATATGAGTATCCAGAGTTATTTTTAATCCACCAATATTTTTTCCTAATAATTTTGCTGTCTTCACAAAAGATTTATACACTAAATTTTCTTTATTTTTATATTTATCCATGCAGCCTTCAAACACAATTCCCTCATTTACTTCTTCAAATGTATACTCATTGTATAAATCAAGGGCAAGTCCCAATGTATCAAATCCGGGACCTATATTGGCAGTAGTTGCCGGAACAGTAACCTTAACCATATCTATTGTCTTCCTATCGCTCTTACGTATTCTTTCATTTCATTGATTTCACATACTTTTGTATGCACTACTTTCTTTTCGTTGAGTCCTTTCAGATTTTCAGGGATGGGGACTCCTGTTCTTTCTGACAGCTCCTCCATTATTTCAAATTCATTTTTGTCGTTTTCTCCGAACAGTGACTCATAAACACTTTTAGAGAATTTATATGGGCTTGCCGTTGATAAGACTATGCTGACAGTATCATCCCCTGTTTCTTTTTTATAATCCGTAAGTGTTTTATACGCTACGGCAGTATGCGTGTCAAGAAGGTATTGGTATCTGTCATACACCTCTTTGATTGTTTTCTTCGTATCTGCTTATAGACACATCCCGCATAGAATTCCAGCCTGATTTTTTCTTTTATTTTATCGGATACTTCATATCTGCCCCTAGAGCCTAATTGCTCCATCATGACTTTAACAGCTTCATTGTCCTTGCCGCTCATATAATAAAGCAGTCTTTCCAGATTGCTTGAAATCAGAATATCCATTGAAGGAGATATTGTTTTATGAAATTCTCTGTTTCTGTCGTATACACCGGTTTTTATAAAATCATACAATACATTGTTTTCATTGGAACCGCATAAAAGCTTATTTATGGGAAGTCCCAGAGTTTTGGCGTAGTAGCCTGCCAGTATATTGCCGAAATTTCCTGTGGGAACGGAAAAGTTGACCTTATCTCCCATGCAGATTTCATTTTTTTCCGCCAGACTAATGTAGGTGTAAAAGTAATATGCAATTTGCGGAACTAATCTGCCTATATTTATGGAGTTGGCAGAAGAAAACAGCTTGTTGTTTTCTCCGAATTCATTTATTAACTTCTCATCGGTAAATATTTTTTTTACCCCTGTCTGAGCATCGTCAAAATTACCCCTTATGGCACAAACATGAGTATTTCCACCCTCCTGTGTTACCA
>JAFACY010000103.1 GCA_023425285.1 Bacillota bacterium | reverse complement strand
TCATGCTCCTCTTTGACAAGAGTTATACCGTTGGAAACATCCAGAATATTCAGTTTTTCACTTTCAACACTTTCAATTATTTTATCTGCCCAGGGCTCCATATATTTTCCGGTATAAATGAACATATCAGCCTTATTTATGGTCATAATATCACCGGGTGTAGGTTCAAAGGAGTGACTTTCGGCTCCCGGAGGAAGCAGCAGTACAATGTCAGCCTTGTCTCCTGCAATCTGACGTGCAAAATCATATTGTGGAAAAAGTGTTGTAACTATTTTTATTTTATCATTTTCAACATTTTTGTTTAAATCCGAAGCCTCCTGATTTTGAGTGCATCCAAATAAGGCTATAGCAAAAAGCATAACCAATATAAATTTTAATATTTTTTTCATGTTAAACCTCCAAATTGTTTTTTTAGTTGCGCAAACAATTTGTCGATTTAATCATTAAGTCTTACCTTTAGATTTACCAAAGTAGTATGTTTCGTGATTGAATACAAGAAAAGAATATTACACAATAGTATTAAAGCGTGGGTGGACAATGCCGCATAAAATGCACGTAAGGACATACCCACATATTTTAAAATCCTGTGTACGAAATTCAGATTCTCACATATGGAGCACGCATGCTCAGTACAGCTGTGAGATGTGTGTAAGTTAATATAGATTACAGAAAAGAGGAAGGCTGTAATTATGCATATAGTCATCAGGCATGCGACAATCTTTTTAAATCTTTGCTTTTCCATAACGCCTCCGTAACTGTAGTTTAGTATCCAACATTTTACTACAGTTTTTATAAAAAATCAATCTTGTTATTTGATGATATTTTATGTTTTAACTTTACTGAGTTGGGTATTTAATTTATAAATATTTATAAGGAGGATGTAATATGACAGTTAAATGGAACGGAGCAAATTTAATTAAGACTATAGCAGATAATGAAGCCGGAGCAACAAAATTTTACAGAGCAATAGCTGAAGAGGCAAGAATCGGAGAAAAGTTTTTCGAAATGCTGGCACAGGACGAAGAAAGACACGAAAAAATTTACAGTGCATTACTGAAGAGATTTGAGAAAAACATTGAAATTGAAATCGAGGAAAGTGATGCTAAGTACATGGATTTATTGATTGAGGCTAATAATCCTTTTGACGATGAACTTATTGAAAAGGCGAAAAAATTATGGGATAAAAGACAGATATTTGAAATTGCCGAGCAAGCTGAAAGAGACGCTGTTTTATTTGTATCAGAGCTGCAAAGATTATATCCTGATATGGCTACGGAAGAGATGGCAATTATATTAAAAGAAGAAAAATCACATTTACAAAAGGTTCTTGAAAGAAAAAGAGAAAGCCAGCCTATGTTTGGCAGAGGAATGTAAGCATTTTAATCAGACAATGAAAAAACCGGGAAATTTGTTCCCGGTTTTTTCATTGCTCTGTGTTTTTCTTGTTATTGGTTTTCTTCCTGTGCTTTACACATTCATTCAGTAGATATTCTATTTGTCCGTTGATGGAGCGAAAATCATCCTCAGCCCAAGCGGCAAGCTCTTCCCAAAGCCCAGGAGACAATCGTAAAAGTAATTGCTTTTTTTCCTTATCTTTTTTATCCAAAACAATAACCCTAATATAAAGATCCTGAATTTACTATTGGCTGAGCATCCTTGTTTCCGCATAGAACAACCAACAGGTTACTTACCATTGCCGCCTTTCTTTCTTCATCAAGCTGGACTATATCTTTTTGATTTAGCTTATCAAGAGCCATTTCAACCATGCCTACAGCTCCTTCAACAATCATTTGTCTTGCATCGATTATAGCTGATGCCTGTTGTCTTTGCAGCATTGCAGCAGCAATTTCAGGAGCGTATGACAGATGTGTTATCCTTGCTTCCATTATTTCTAAACCGGCAATTTCCACCTTTGACTGGATTTCCTCCTGAAGCTTCATGGAAATTTCCTGGCTGCTTCCTCTCAGCGTTTTTTCATTGTCATCACCGAAAGTGTCATATGGATAAAGTCTTACAATATTTCTCAAAGCTGAGTCACATTGTATTGATAAAAATTCTGTATAATTGTCTACGTTAAAAACTGCCTTTGCTGTATTGACAACCTTCCATACAACTACAATACCTATGATTATAGGATTACCCAACGCATCATTTATTTTTTGCTTATCATTGTTCAATGTCATTGCCTTCAATGATATTTTTTTGTTCGGAAGCTGTACACTAACATCCTTAGAGCTTTTATCGCGCAGAGAAGTGTCGACCGAGATAGCAGCGGTATTTGCCTTTGATGAGCCGTTATTTACGGCAGATACAAATGGATTTACAAAATAGAATCCTTCACCCTTCAAGGTTCCGTAATATTTACCAAACAATGTAAGAACAAGAGCTTCATTAGGCTTTAAAATCTTAAGACCGCCAAAAATTACAGGACCTACCATAAATCCGTACAAGGCACCGATAATTAAAAATGTAACACCCAGAAAAGTACTTTTTTCCGGTCTTGTTAAATAGATAATACTAAAAGTAAACAGAGCAATTGCCGCTATCATAAGCAATAAATTTGCTATTAACACTATCATTCCGTTTTCTGATTTCGGAGATATTTCTTCATTGTGCAGAGTTTGTTTTTTCAGTTCTGACATATTAATCACCTCATTTTTAATTATGATATTAAATTGATATCATAATTATATTATATACATATTGTTTTTATTTGTCAACGGATTATATTTTTATTGACAAAAATAAGATTATAATGTATTCTATATTTAGACATTTAGATAAATGTCTAAATGAGTGAGGGCGGTGATACAATGAGTTTTCAGGACAGTTTTAAGGCATTATCGGATCCTACGAGGCGTCAGATTATAGAATTGTTAAGAAACAGAAAACTAACGGCAGGTGAAATAGTCGATAAGTTCCAGATGACGGGAGCATCAATTTCTCACCATCTGTCTATATTAAAAAATGCGGGATTGGTTACAGATGATAAACAAGGTAAATATATATATTATGAGCTCAATTTATCTGTTGTGGAGGAAATTTTATCATGGCTGGTTTCGTTAAAGGAGGAGAAAAATAATGAATAAAATATTTAATCAGGATAATTTTAAGATATGGATTGTTTTTATTGTATCGCTTTTGATAGCGATTGTTTCATACGGATATTTACCGGACCGGATACCAATTCATTTTGATGCAGCCGGTAATGTTGATAATTATTCAGGCAGAATAGGTATTTTTCTGGGCCCTGCCGTGAATTTATTTATGATTATTATAGCTGAGATAACAAGAAATATTGATCCTAAGAAAAGCTCATACGAAAAATTCAACAAGCAATATTATTTATTATTCTTTTTAGTTTCCCTGCTGATGCTGGTAATGGAGCTATATACCATAGCTTTCAGCCTGAATATGAAAATATTCAACATTAATGCCATAATGCCGTTCGGAGTGGGGCTGCTGTTCACCTTCATAGGAAACATGATGCCCAAGTTCAAGCAAAATTTTTATGCCGGCATACGCACAAGCTGGACAATTGCAGACAGCGATGTGTGGTATAAAACCCACAGGCTTGGAGGAAAGATATGGTTTGTAGGCGGCATATTGATGATGGTTTCAGCCATACTTCCGACACCGCTTAAAATGATATTGTTTTTCACCGTAACAGCCGTATTGATAATAGTGCCCGTAGTATATTCATATGTGATTTACAGAGATAAGCATAAATAGATAATCATAGGATTATGTAGATATATACATAGTCCTATTTTTTTTATACTATTTTTTGTAAAAATCTGATATTATAATATTAAAGATTAAACGATTGGAGAAATGCTTTGAAAACAAGTGAAAAAATATACAGAGAAAATTCATATCTAACATCTATGGAGGCAGAGGTTGTAAGCTGTGTACCGAAGGATGACTGCTATGAGGTTATTTTAGACAAGACGATATTTTATCCCCATATGTCAGGCGGTCAGCCTAAGGACGAGGGTACCATAAACGGCATAAAGGTAATTGATGTACAGGAAAGGGGCGATGAAATAATACATGTGCTCGGTGAGCCTGCAAGCGGAAGAGTTTCCCTCTCCATAGATTATGAAATCAGATTTGACTACATGCAGCAGCATACAGGGCAGCACATACTGTCCTATGCTTTCGCAGAACTTTATGACGGAACGACAGTGGGATTTCACTTAAGCGATATATATACCACCATAGATATTGACAAGGTGCTTACGGAGGACATGATTACAGAGGCTGAAAGGCTGAGCAACAAAATAATTTATGAAAACAAAGCTGTAACAGCAGATACATATAATTATGAAGAAGTGCAAAGATTAAATCTCAGAAAGCTGCCTCCTGAGCTGGACAATTTAAGGATAGTATCCATTGCGGGATACGACTTTGTTGCATGCGGAGGAACACATGTAAAAAATACGGGTGAGATAGGCATAATAAAGGTAACCAAGACAGAAAAATACAAGACAGGAACAAGAGTATGGTTTTTGTGCGGAGCAAGGGGCTTGAAGGATTATACAAATAAAAATCATGATTTGATGAAGCTGGCATCTCAGCTTACCTGCGGTATGGATTTGCTTTCGGACAATGTTGAAAAGCTGTTGACGGAAAATAAAACTCTTAAAAAGGATTATAATCTTTTGGCTGATGAGCTTAATGAATACAAGGCAAGAGAACTGAAAAATGAAGCTGAAATAAAGGGTGATATTAAATTTATTTTTGCTAAAAATAACAGTGATGTAAA
>JAFACY010000093.1 GCA_023425285.1 Bacillota bacterium | reverse complement strand
CGGGAACCTCACGTTCGGGCTCAACCATAATAGGTGCCATGCTGCTTGGAACATCCAAGTTTGTTGCTACTGAGTTTTCATTTTTCATGGCAGTTCCAACAATGATGGGAGCAAGCGCAATCAAGCTATTAAAAGCAGGCTTCAATTTTTCCGGATTTGAATGGATGGTGCTGGGAATAGGATCATTGGTTGCCTATGTAGTTTCAATCTTTGCAATTAAGTTCCTGATGGATTACATAAGAAAACACGATTTCAAAGCATTCGGCTATTATAGAATTGTGTTGGGTTTTTTAGTCCTTGCATACTTTTACCTGTTGTAACTATATAATACACAAGTGGCACTTCAAATGTGAAGTGCCCCTTTAATTATTACCTCTCGTTCTCTTATTGTTCAAAAAATTCTTCCAGGGTCAATCCTGAATCGTAGACTTCCTTTGCCAGTTCGGCTCCTAAATATCTTATGTGCCACGGTTCGTACATGTATCCCGTTATATCCTCTTTACCCTTTTGGTATCTGATTATGAATCCAAATCTATGTGCGTTTTCGGCAACCCATTTTCCTTCGTCGGTTTCTCCGAATGTATCATCCAGCGAAAAGTTCATTGCTTCACATGTTATATCCATTGCCAGTCCGGTCTGATGCTCGCTTTGTCCCGGCTTGGCACTGTATTTGTCTGCGGCTGCCTGACCTCTGCTGTTTACATACGAATTGTATAATGAATCCTGTGTGCCGTACGAACGATATCCGGAACGTGCATACAGTTCATATCCCTTCTCTTCCTTTGCAGCATTGAACAACTCAACCAATGCATTGTAAGCTACCTCTCTCAGCTGATTTATCTCGGGATTTGACAATACGGTGGGAACCTCTGTCAATTTAACTAAATCCTGAGGTGCATAAGTCTTTGAAAGAGTTCTCTTTTTATTGACCAATACGTCATATGCCTCGGGGCTTTCAATTAGAATCAACTCTCCCTCATTACCGCTGTTTACAGGTTTTTCGGGAGCTTCTTCGACCGGTTCCTCAGATACCGGATTTTCAACAGGATTCTCAGGATTTTCTTTCACCGGTTTTTCCTCCGAAGGTTCTTCACCTGGCAGTTTTTCATCGACAGGATCTTCATTTCCCGGCACTTTATCACCACTGTTTATTTTTCCTTCTATAATAAAAATAGCTCCGAACAAAATTATTAATAAGCTTGTAACCGTTATTATTGCCTTTTTCATCTTACGTCTGTTTTTTCTTTTCATCACTGTCTCCGCTCTATATATTTTTCCACATTATAATTGCATCTTCAGTTGGTGCCTGATAGTATCTCGGTCTTTTCCCTGCCTCTGCAAATCCAAATTTTTTATACAGGTTAATGGCAGGTGTGTTTGACTCTCTTACTTCAAGGGTCATTTGAGTTATTTCCGAGCATTTGCATATTTCAATCATTTTGTTAATCATCTGCGTTGCCACTCCCCTTTCCCTGTACTCGGGAAGCACCGCTATATTGGTTATATGGCATTCATCAAGTATGCGCCACATGCCCATAAAGCCCATAATAACTCCTTTATCCTCAGCACATTGATAATAGGCCAATTTGTTCTCCAATTCCCTTTCATATGCTTCTCTGGACCACGGCAGTGAAAAGCATGTTTTTTCCACTTCGTTTATCTGATCCAGATCTTCACTTTTAACTTCTCTGACAATCATAAAGCCTCCTTATTTTTTATTTCTTTCAGCCTGAGATAATCTTAAATATTGAGGTTTAAAATCAAAAGCATCAGATAACTCAACCCTCAATGCTTTATTGTATGCCAAATATGATAATGTTGAAGCACGCAAATTATTAAATATTACCGGTGCAAAATATATTTTTTTATTATTCAGTCCTTCTTCGATTATGTTTCTGTAGTTAACCGAACCGTCTCCGTTGAATATTACAGGACCGTCGCATTCATCAAGAATTTCAATCAGTTCATCTATACTGCAGGGAAATTGTTCCTTCACTGCAATTAAATCATCTTTTTCCCATTTATAAATACCTGTATAAATACGTCCCGCCTTCGCATCCATTATGGGAACGATTAATTTATCGGTATCATATATATTACCTGCCAAAGCCTGTATCGTGGGAATATTGGCTATGGGTATATTTGCTGCAAAGCTCAAGCTCTTTGCTATAGAAGCCCCGATTCTGAGTCCCGTATACGAGCCCGGACCTTCTGATATGGCTATGATGTCAATGTCCTTTATAGTAAGCTGCAATTCCGCCATTAACTTTTCTATTAAAGGCATCAGTTTTTCCGAATGTGTTTTTTTATGATTTAATGATATCTCTCCCAACAAATCAGGACCGTCTGAAACCGCACAGGATGCAGTTACAGAGCTTGATTCTATTGCCAGTATCTTCATATTTTATTCAACTCCCTGATTAGTTTGTCTAAGGTCTTTCCTCTGCCGTCTATGTACAGTATTCGACTGTTGTCATCCACCCTTTTTATATTTATATTAATTCTTTCTTCAGGCAAAATCTCTTTGATTTTTTCAGACCATTCTATTACAGTTACACCCTCAGAATAAATATATTCTTCATACCCTAAATCATGCATATCATCTGATGAGTCCAGTCTGTATACATCCATATGATAAAAGGGAAGTCTTCCTTCGTATTCCTTTATTATTGTGAACGTAGGGCTTGTGATATATTCATCCACACCAAATTCACGAGCAATAAATTGTGTAAGAGAAGTCTTGCCCACACCTAAATCACCGTCCAGACACAAAACATCTCCCTTGTCCAGACACCTGCCGATTATTTTTCCTATCTGCTGCGTTTCATCTAAATTATTTACCGTTATTTTCATCGTAATATTTTTGCTCCATATCGTTTATAATGCTAATTTTATATCCTTAATCTATTGTTCATTATACATTTATGAAATTAAAAAATCAAGAAATGTTTAAAAACTGCGCTATACTGTTTCTTTAACGTAATGTCTTGTTATACTATCTCTTTTGTAATATAATTAATACCATATAAAAATAAGGAGAGATATTGTGAGTAATAATTTAGGACTTATTGGATTAGGAAATATGGGTTCCATGATTTTGGACCAACTGCTTCAAATCGGGATATTAAAAGAGGATGAACTGTATATCTCAAACCGTTCAAGAAATAAGGCGGAAATCTTTGCAGGGAAATATCCCTCAGTAAACGTATGTGGCAGCAATCAGGATGTAGCACAAAACTGTAAGCGTATTATTATTTGTGTTGAGCCTGTAAGCGTACCTTCGGTGCTTTCAGAAATCAAGCCGTATCTGGATGAAGGCAGTTATCTGATGATTTCTACAGCCACAGTTGCTTATGAGGACATATATAAAATATATACAGGGAAAATAACAAAATTCATGCCTACCTTGAATTCTTTGTCCAGAGGAGGAATCACATTGTTATGTCATAACGACCTTGTGACTGATAACGACAAAAAATTTTTTGAGGGACTTATGTCAAACATCAGCGAAATCAATGTTATTGCCGAAGAAGATGTGAACTTGTGCCATAACCTTACGGGAAGCCTTCCGGCAATCGTATCGGAAATAATGTTTGAGTTTGTCCATGCCGCTTCAAAACATAGCATAAACATGACAACAGAACAAATTGAGCACATGACAAAGGTATCACTTTTAGGGACATCAAGACTGCTTGTTGAAAAAAACATGAAGTTTGAGGACACCATAAATAAGGTTTCAACAAAGGGCGGTATTACATACGAGGGTATAAAAATATATCAGAAAAACCTTCCTGCCATATTTGATGAAGCCTTTGAC
>JAFACY010000085.1 GCA_023425285.1 Bacillota bacterium | reverse complement strand
AGCTTGATTGCGCTTGCTCCCATCATTGTTGGAACTGCCATGAAAAATGAAAACTCAGTAGCAACAAACTTGGATGTTCCAAGCAGCATGGCACCTATTATGGTTGAGCCCGAACGTGAGGTTCCCGGAATCAATGCAAGACACTGGAAAATTCCTATGGATAATGCTTTTAAATAGGACATGTCATTAAAATGATTAATTCTTGACCTTCTTTTGTTTCCCTCAATCACAATCATTACAACACCATAGACAATCAAAGCGATAGCTACCGTAACCGGATTATAAAACTTATCAAAAATCAGGTCATCATACAGGATGCCGACTATTCCGGAGGGTATGATAGCAACAATTACCTTAAACCAAAGAGAAAAAGTATCTCTTTTTTGTTCTGATGTTTTTTGCCTTGAAAATGGGTTAAGCTTAGTAAAATACAGTGTAATCACGGCTAAAATCGAACCGAACTGAATTACTACTAAAAAAGTGTTGACGAATATATCGGAGAAATTCATTTTTATGAATTCATCAACCAATATCATGTGACCGGTGCTGCTTATGGGCAGCCATTCGGTTATACCCTGAACAATCCCCAATATAATCGCCTTTAATATTTCTATCAAGATAGTACCTCCAAACAAATAATATTCAGTATATCAATATTATTATGTTTATTCAAGGAGTAGGAGAAAAATTAAGCAAATTTTAATCTCCTATCGTTCAATCAAATCGTATACATCATTTGCGTATTGAACGGGGTCTTCTATCTGAAGTCCTTCAATAAGTAAAGCCTGATTATACAGCACATTGGAAAGCTTTCTCAGCTTTTCTTTATCATTGTCGTATGCGTCCTTTATTTTTTCGAACATCTGATGTCCGGTATTTATTTCAAGAACTTTTTCGGCACTTATGTCATTACCGGCAGCATCAGGCATTGACTTAAGGATTTTTTCCATCTCTATGGACAGTTCACCTTCTGTTGCCAGGCAAACCGGGTGAGTTTTAAGTCTCCTGGACGGCTTTACTTCTTTTATTTTTCCGGACAGAGCTTCCTTCATAAAATGGAATATATCTCTGTATTCATCAACATGCTTTTCGTCTTCTTCTGTCTTCACATCCAGATCGGCACTTGAAATATTTTTAAATTCCTTTTCCTTGTAGTTCATTAGAACCTTTATGGCAAATTCATCAATTTCATCTGTGAAGTATAATATTTCGTAACCCTTATCGGATAAAAGTTCACTTTGAGGCAGTCTTGACAGAGTGTTTACATTTTCGCCCGTAGCATAGTAGATATATTTCTGATCTTCCTTCATGCGGGACACATATTCATCAAGTGTTACCAGCTTTTTCTCTGTGGAAGAGTAAAACATAATCAGGTTCTGAAGATCATCCTTGTTAGCTCCCCAATCACTGTACAAGCCGAATTTCAATGTTTTTCCAAAGTTGCGGAAGAACTCTTCGTATTTTTCTCTTTCATCATTTAAAAGTGATAAAAGCTCACTCTTTATTTTATTCTTTATGTTTTTTGCGATAAATTGAAGCTGCTTGTCGTGCTGCAATATCTCTCTCGAAATATTCAATGATAAATCTGCAGAATCAACTAACCCTTGTACAAATCCGAAATAATCCGGCAGCAAATCTCCACACTTGTTCATAATCAGCACACCGTTGGAATAAAGCTCAAGACCCTTCTGAAATTCCTTTGTGTAGAAATCAAACGGGGTTCTTGCCGGTATATATAGTATCGCGTTGTAGCTCACCACTCCCTCGGCACTGATGTGTGTATACTTCAAAGGCTTTTCAAAACCGAAGTGTTTTTCTGTATAGAAGCTTTCATAATCCTCAGCCTTTAATTCGCTTTTGTTTCTTCTCCAGATGGGAACCATGCTGTTTAATGTTTCATCCTCGAAGTAATCTTCGTATTCCTTTTCGGTCCCTTCCTTCAATCTTCTTTTCTTGATCATCATTTTTATAGGATATTTGATGAAGTTAGAATATTTTTTAACCAGGGATTTAACGTTATATTCATCCAGAAATTCATCGTAGTCAACATCTTCGGTATTTTGCTTTACATTGATTATAATGTCTGTACCGGGTGCATCCTTTTCGCAGGGAGTTATGGAATAACCATCCGCTCCCTCAGAAACCCACCTATAAGCCTCGGTGCTTCCCATTGCCTTACTGATAACTGTAACCTTTTCGGCCACCATAAATGCGGAATAGAAACCGACACCGAATTGTCCTATTATATCGACTCCATCCTTGACATCATTGTTTTCTTTGAAATCAAAGGAACCGCTTTTAGCAATAGTCCCAAGGTTGGAATCCAATTCCTCCTTTGTCATCCCGATTCCGGTATCAGATATTTTTATGGTTCTTTCATCTTCATTGACAGTAATTCTTATGTAGAAATCATCCGTGTTAAATTCGATGCCGCCATCTGTAAGTGATTTGTAATAGCTTTTATCTATAGCATCGCTTGCATTTGAAATAAGCTCTCTAAGGAAAATTTCCTTATGAGTGTAAATTGAATTAATCATTAAATCCAGCAATCTTTTAGATTCAGATTTGAACTGTTTTTTAGCCATTTTATCATCCTTCCCTAAAATGTATTAGCACTCTGACTTAATGAGTGCTAAATATATTTTAGCAAAGGACAAAAATTTGTCAAGAGTAAAATACAATAGTTTATGCCTGAGTATTGTTTCGCAAGCTCTGATAAGCGTTTACTAATGCATTCCACGTATTTTCGTCAACCACACCTGTGGGTTCAAGACCCTCCATGTTTTGAAATGCGATAACAGCATTTCTGGTATCGGTGTCGAATACGCCTTCAGCTTCAATGGGCGGTATTTCAGGAAATTGTGTGGATAAATATGAAAGCATAACCTCCAATATAAATATTCCGGGATAATATCTTCCCATTCCTTCACTGTATTCCAGACCTAAGTAGTTGACACCGGGCAAATATATTTCTTCAACCGGTAAATTTATCAAAATGCCGTAGGCAGTATTATACAATGCATTCCATGTTTCCTGATCCACTATACCTGAAGGTGGGATACCCATGATTGTCTGAAATGCTCTTACAGCCTCTGTCGTCTGAGGGCCATAATAACCGTCTATTTCCACGGGAGGAATTGATGGATAGAATACAGATAATAAATCCAAAAAATATTGGATCAGGACTACCACGGGTCTGTTTCCGCCCTCCAGAATAATTGATGAATACATGTCTATCAGGTCTCGTATCATAAGTCCTTCCGATGTTAATTCACCGAGACGGGTTACGGCTATATAAATACGTCGTATATAATACCAGGTTGCTTCATCGACAATACCTGTATTCGGCAAGCCAAACACCTCCTGAAAAATTCTTACTGCGTTTGCTGTCTGATCATCATAGTATCCTGTTACCGGAATTTTAGGTATGGCTGGATAATTATCGGATATTCTGTTTAATGAATGCTGCATTCTGAAAACAGTAATTCCGGAATCACCTATGGTCAACGGTCTTCCGGGATAAGTTCCTGCAATTACACCAGGTGCTGCGCTTTGTTCAATTCTGATATCATCTCCATAATAATACTTGAGGATATCCAGCGCATCGTAGCCTTGATTTGCTAATTCAACTGTTCCCCATTGAGCCATGCCGTTGCACTGTGCGATTCTTCCGTCACAAAATGTTGTGAACAACGGTTCTATATGTCCTTCCCGTACTACATATTGGTCAAAGGTTTCATTTGCTATATTTGATATTGTATCAAAAATACCTCTGCCGTGCACATATGCCTGGTCGTAAGCGGTGGAGCTGGTTATATCAAAGTCATAGCCTCTGCTTCTGTACCATTCTGTGAAAATTCTGTTCATTGCAACAGAGTTGATGGCATACAAATTTGCCCGTATTGCTTCTTCAGGCCATGTGGGGTACAGCTCGCTTGAACCGACGTTTTTAATATAATCCAAGTAAGGGACGGTCACATTTAAAGCGTTCGGATCGTCGGGAGCACCGAGATGCACCGTTATTTCCACTGGAAACGGAACTATAAGATGAGGCAGCATATCAGCCGGAAGATTATAATCAGTTAATTCTTGAATCATAAAATAACCTCGCTATTCTCCTATTATTGTACCCGGATACTGACCTATAGGTCTGTAGCTCGAAAATCTCATCTGACGATAAACGTCAACAATTTCGTTCCAGGTTTCTTCATCTATCATACCGGTGGGCTCGATAGCTCTTATTCTTTGAAATTCCATCACTGCGGTTGTCATTTGTGAATCAAACGTTCCGTTTGTATTTACAGGAGGAATACTTAATATTATTGATGATATATATGAAAGAAAAAGCTGCATTATAAAAACATTAGCACCTTCAGAGCCCTCTGTCAGCACCACTCCCGGATACAGCAGCGCGGGAAGTGATATGGCTGAAGAGGGCAGCGTTTCAAGGATACCCAGTATATAACTGTACATGAGATTCCAGGTTTCATCATCTAACTGACCTGTGGGCTCAAGACCCATCACTCTTTGAAATTGGCGTATTGAATACTGGGTTTCGTTATCAAGTACACCATTGATATCAACTGCCGGGATTGCATCATAATATACGGACAGAACATTGAGGAAATATTGTGCGAGCTGAATTGTGGGAAAGACTTCATCAACTCCGGGGGAGGGTATATT
>JAFACY010000074.1 GCA_023425285.1 Bacillota bacterium | reverse complement strand
CCATAATATATATTTATTAATACACTTATTGATAACAATATAATCTGTTTTTTCGGAAATGTCTATATTTTATGTGAGTTATTGCGATATCTTAAAAATAGCTGCTCTTTTTAAGAACAGCTATTTTTAATACTATAATAAATCTTCATCTATAATTTTATTATCCATCGGAGTTTTACTTTCTGCTTCATTTTTAAAGGCTGTTACCGCCTTCCTCACTCTGTTGAGTGACGCCAGAGTTCCAGGTCCTGCGATACATCCGCCTGAACACGCCATGCCTTCAAGCAGATATCCGTTCTTTTTTCCTGATTTTGCAACGCGCATAAGCTTTACACACTCATGCAGAGTGGAAACGCCTTCAACATTTATTTCCTTTGACGGGTCAAGAGACAACGCCACCTGTTTCACTGCCTCGGCAACTCCGCCTGCTATGGCATAGCCTCGTCCCAACGAAGAAGCATCCTGTATTTCCTTAGATACTTCAATTTCCGACAGCTCTATTTCTTTTGCAACAAACATACCCATAAGCTCTTCAAATGTAATTACAAAATGCACATAATCCCTTACATCTTCCCTCAATGCTTCTAATTTTTTTGAAATGCACGGTCCTATAAAAGCTATCTTTGCATCAGGGTCCTTTTTCTTAATATATTTTGCGGTTTCAACCATGGGTGAAGATGAATCCGATATGTAATCAAACTGGTCAGGAAACAATTTTTCAACCATTAATGTCCATGAATTGCAGCAGCTCGTTCCCATGTACGGGATTTCTTCCGGCACTCTTTCAATAAATTCCTTTGCTTCTCTCAGTGTTGTAATATCAGCACCAAGACTTACCTCCACAGCATCAATAAATCCAAGCTGTTTTATACCTTCAAATATCTGTACGGCAGAAGCAAGAGGTCCAAACTGTCCTAAAAATGACGGTGCCACTATCGCATACACATGGTCATTTGACTTTAATGCTTTTATAAGCTGATATATCTGTGATTTATCCGAAATAGCCCCATAAGGACATTGAATGATACAATTTCCGCAAGATACGCATCTGTCCAGATTTATCTCTGCCCTTCCCAGATAATCACTTTCTATTGCGTTGACACCGCATGCGGCTGCACAGGGTCTGTCATATTGAACAATTGCACTGTATGGACAGGTATCTCTGCATCGTCCGCACTTGATACATTTATCCGAATCAATTATTGCTCTTTGCCGTCCTATTGAAACAGCATTTACAGGACATACATTAGTGCATGGGTGTGCCAGGCATTTCCTGCAGTTATCTGTTACATAAAATTGTTTGGTAGGACATGCTTCACACGCAAATGTAATAACGTTGATTAACGGTTCGATAAATTGGATTTTGTCCATATCTACCTCATCAATACCATCAGTTATACGATGGTGCTCCGTAGGCTTTCTCGCATTCAAACCCAATGTCAATCTGAGCCGCTCATCAACTATTGCCCTTTCCCTGAATATACTGTCCCTGTAGGTTGCTATCTCTCCCGGTAAAATTTCAAAACATGCCTTCTCCAGTTCTGATAAATCAGTGCCATCATAAGCTAATTTTGCTACCTTTGCAAACACCTGTCTCCTGATACGAACAAGATCGACATAACTTTCTTTCATTTATATTTCCTCCAAGTATCCTTATATCACTTTCTGATTTTATTTACAATCTTCTCCATTACTGTCTGGCTTGTGGCATTACACATTGTTTCACCGTCAATAACCACTACAGGTGCCACCTTCTCGTCAGTGTTCTTGCAAAATCCCAAACAACTTATTGCTTCAACTTCCAGTTCTTCATCACTGTAATTATCAAAATCTTCGCTTATAATATCTTTCAGATCATCAATCTGATCTAATATACTCATAGCTCCCAATAAAGTACAGTTTGAACCTACACAGACTTTTACCTTCATTAATATGCCTCCAAACATTTATATTCTTTGTTATTTTTTTATTATATAATACCTATGTCCAGATTTCTACAAAAAAATAAATTATAATCAAATTAAAGTGCCCCTCACCTTCATAAGCAAATACATTTTAATATTAATTCATTATTTACACAGTATAACTGTTAAATCATTCACATTGGTTCCGGTTGATCCGGTTATAACTAAATCTCCGCTGGCCTTAAGTGCGTTGTAGGAATCATTGTCATCCAGATATATTTCAGGCTGTACATCTGCGGACCTCATTCTGCTCGCTGTTTCACCGTCCACAATACCTCCTGCTGCGTCTGTTGGACCGTCAGTACCGTCTGACCCCACGGAAAATATAACCGTATCGCTCAATCCTTCTATACCTATAGCTGCAGACAGACACAGTTCCTGATTTCTGCCTCCTTTTCCGGCTCCTCTCACGCGCACAACCGTTTCCCCGCCGGCAATCACAGCAACGGGAGTTCTTAATCCATTACCGTTTCTGATTTCTCTCCCTATGGATGCCATGAATCTTCCGGCCTCTCTTGCATCACAGTCCAGGGTTGATGTCAATAAAACAGTCTGATATCCCAAGTCTTTCGCAGCTTTTGAAGCAGCGCTGCACAACTCGCTGACACTTCCTGTTATCACCGTTTCGCAATTGTTAATCTCTTTTGGTGTTTCTGTTTTTAAAGCATCAAGAATTCTTTCACTTATCCTCAGATTATATTTTTCTACGATTTTCAAAGCCTGCGAAGATGTTGAGCTGTCAGGATAAGCAGGACCCGATGCTATGGAATCCAGTCTGTCTCCCAATACATCCGATAAAACTACCGAATAAATATTTGCCTTGCAGTGAAGCGCAAATCTTCCGCCCTTTACATCGGACAGATGCTTTCTGATAGTATTTATCTCCACAATATCCGCACCGGAGCTCAACAACTGACTTGTAACATCCATTATATCCTCAAGGGAAATTCCCTCCATTGGCTTTTCAAAAATAGCAGAACCTCCTCCCGATATCAGAAATATAACATCGTCACCCTTTTCAAGATTTTTCACCAGTTCCAATGCCCTTGAAGCACCTCTTACGGAATTTTCATCAGGCACAGGATGTCCTGCTTCTATGATTTCAAATCCTTCGATCGGACCCTTGGAGTGATCGTACTTTGTAACTATAATTCCCCTTGAAATTTTATCCCCAAGCTTTTCTCCGGCTGCAAAAGCCATTGTCCATGCTGCCTTGCCTATTGCAACAACCGTTACATCCCCGCCGAAGTTTTTCTTTTCAAGTGCTTTAATCACTGCCGCCTGAGGCAGTACTGCCTCAATTGATTTATGAATAA
>JAFACY010000034.1 GCA_023425285.1 Bacillota bacterium | reverse complement strand
ACTTTGAAGACGGCAAGCTGATGATTAAAAAAGGTAAAAAGACATATCACAGGATAAAACTGGTTTAATTAACTAAAGCCTATCCTTTGTAAGGAGATTTTTCGACTAAGGCTTGGGATGACAACAGCCTCCCAAGCGCACGAGGAATCTCCGTTTTTTATTTTAAAATAAAACTCTACATTTCTCCCATTCCCGGAAATAATGCGTCATTCCGAGCCTTAGCGAGGAATCTTAGGTTTTCATGTTTCAACAACCATGATGAAAAATTATTAAGTAATTATGCAAGTAAAGTTATAAAAAGTTTTAAAGTAGTAAGTAATGTGGTATAATAATATAAAGAACAAAACATTAACACAAATAATAAAACTTTGCACAATGTCATAACAATCAGGGGGTCGTATTATGATAAGAATTGCTGTGTGTGATGATGCGGTTGAAATTTGTTCCGAGCTTGAAAATATTATTTTGGATTATAACAATCAATTATCGGTGGATGTATTTTATTCGGGGGAGACTCTTCTTAATTACATGAAGGGCGGTAATAGCTTTGATTTGATTTTTTTAGATATAGAAATAGGTAAAATTAGCGGTGTTGAGGTAGGGCATTTCATAAGAGATGAGTTGAACGACCATATAACAAAAATAGTATATATTTCATCAAAAAGCGGCTATGACAGACAGTTGTTTGATGTGCAGCCGATGAATTTTATTCAGAAGCCCTTAGACAGAAAAAAGGTAGTACAAAATATAAAGCTTGCTGCAACTCTTCTTGAAAAGGAAAACAAGACATTTTCATTTAAGATTGGTAATGAAACACATAGAATTCCAATTAAAGAAATTGTCTATTTTGAGAGTGATGGGAGACAGATAAAGCTGATATCTATAAACGGAGTCTTTCATTTTTATGGAAAGATTGATTTAGTAGCCGAGCAGTTATCTGCAAGCAGATTTATCATGCCACACCGCTCATATGTGGTTAACTATGACAATGCTGATACTATAGGCAAGGATTCAATAAAAATGATTAATGATGATATCATCCCTATCAGCAGGACAAGAGTTAAAGAGGTAGGGGAGATGCAAATCAAGTATTATGAGGAGAAAAACCTATGAGCTCATATGAAATTACTTATGTTATATCAAGCATTTTTGGGACATACATTATTTATAAGATGCTTAAGCTGTTTTTTGATGAACGTCGTACAAGTGCAAAAATAGAGGCTTTCTCCTATATTACCTATTATTTTATTAATCTGCTTATATTTTTTACAGTCAGAAAACCAATCGTTTTATTAATAATAAATATCACGCTTTTCTTTTGCCTGTCACTTAATTACAGAAGCTCTTTAGCAAAGAAAATCATTTTTTCCGTGTTGTCATTTATGGCATTAATGCTTGTAGAGACCTTGGTTGTTATTCTTACAAAATATTTTGAAATATCAATTTTTGAGCATAGTGAGTACGATTCATCAATAGGCTTAGTACTGATTAGGATTTTCTCCATGCTTCTTGTAACAATACTTACTAATCTTAAAAATATAAAAAATGATATTCCGGTGCCTAACTTTTATTGGTTCAGCACAATTTTTGTTTCCCTTGCATCTCTATACCTGTTTGTAAGCTTTTTTACTCATGGCAGCTTTGACAGAACTGAAATGACAATACTGATTATTTCTATTTTAGGCATCAATTTTGCCATATTATTTTTATATGACACCTTGTATCTTTCGTTCTCAGCCAAGACAGAAAAAATTCTTTTAGAGCAGCAGAACAATGCATACGCAAAGCAATTGGATATCATGCAGCAGTCACTTGACTCTTTGCAAACAGTCAGGCATGACATAAAGAATCACATGATTGTATTGAAAAATCTTAACTCCACTGAGGGATACACCAAATTTGACGAGTACGTAGACAAAATTATTTCATCTGTCGATGGCAGGACATTATATTCAAATTCGGAAAACGTAATAGTGGACAGCATATTAAATTACAAGCTGCAATTAATAACAAATATGGATATTGAATTGCAGATAGATGTATCAGTACCGAAAAAAATAGGTATATCCGCATACGATATGACAATTATACTCGGCAATCTTATGGACAACGCTATTACAGCATTGAAAAGATGCAACAGTGAAAAGCTTCTTATCGTTAAAATCGGATATAGCAAGGGCAGCATTTTTATATCTGTTACTAATACATATAACGGAGAGATCAAGGAAAAAAACGGTACATTGCTTACCTCGAAAGATGACGAAAAAAATCATGGTATAGGTTTGAAAAACATACGAGAAGCTGTGAACAGAAATAATGGTCATATGCAAATAAATTATGATAATAAAGAATTTAAAATAAATATAATATTACCATTGCTATGAATAAGCTGCAAGGCAGCGTGTCATTCTGAGAGCGTAGCTCGAAGAATCTCATCTTTCGAAGTTCTGAGAATCTTTTTTTGACATTTCATTACAAAAAAACATACATTTCATTACATCTGACGGCACAAATAAAAACATCTGGTATAATTAGAAAAAAATGATAGTGTAAAGTAGCCTATGAAAAAACATGGTTAAAAAAATGAAAGAGGTAATGCTTATGAAAAAACATGTTATTCAATTAACAAAGCATTTAGCATCCTTTGCATTGATGATTGTAGCTTTGAATGTCAACACGAGCTGTTTGTTTTTAGCACATCAGCCAAAGCTGCCAAAGGGAGCTGATAAGCTTCGCAAATTCTGATTATGTATGGTGTTTGTGAAAAGGCAACGGATTTAATGGTTCGAAATGAGATAATATCCTCAGAAGACAGAGAAATATATGTGTACGGACTTAAGCAGGGTCTTATACTTTTAATCAACATACTTACAACCTTGCTCATAGGATTTGCTTTTAACAAAACTACTGAAACAATAGTCTTTCTTGCTTCATACATACCCCTGAGAGTATATGCCGGGGGATATCACGCAAGAACACAAATGGGATGCTATATTTTTTCCATAGTGATGATAATTTCAGTACTTTTGGCAATAGAGTTTATACCATGGACAAACTTCATTTGTATAACAATTTCTGTGATCTCTGCATTAATCATATTTTTTCTCTCACCGGTGGAGGATACGAACAAACCATTAGATGCTGCCGAGGTAAAGGTGTATGGGAAGAAAGCCAGGATAATACTTGGTTTGGAGTTGGGTGTTTTGGTTTTGTTTATGATTTTTGGGATTGGAAGAATTGTTACGAGTATATCGCTCTCATTGGTTGTTTTGGTTTTTATGTTAGTTGTAAGGATTATATTTAAGAAACTTGGAGTTGAAAAAGGAGGTGTTTTTTGAATTACTAAAATCAAATAATTATGATGAGTCCATAAATATGTTACTTAAAAAACAAATAATAGTAATTAAAAATAAGGAGGATTAATATGTTTATTAGAAAGTTTTTTCATAGACTTTTTGGAGTCACTTTAGTTTTTGCTCTCGCTTTTTGTACAACTTCTTTTGCTGAGCCTCTTGATACATTAATGATAGATAACCAACAGACACTGGAAGATGCAAAGAATTACCTGATTAATTATAGTAAAGTAGGAATTAATGAGTTTGGCAAGGAGTTTACAACAGAATATCATTTTAATACGAGCCAAGACTTAGATGCAGCAGCAGAATACATAGTTGAATATGGACTTGATGCATTTAATGGAATGGTTGAAAATAAGGTAGAAGAAATCGTTAGCCAAGAGTGCCAGTCGAAGTTAATAACACCATATACCACGAATCCAAGTACCATACGTAGGATAATTTCGGGCAATGGGTATCATGATATTAGTGGTGAGACAGCTGGTCTAGCAAGTTTTGATACCCTAGGAACTGTAGAATACATGGTAAGCTTAAGCTATAGAGTAAATGTTAAAAATAATAAGATTACGGAATTGAAAAGTATATCGTTTGATATTCCTTATATTTCTGCCGCTGGAAGTTGGGGGGGATTGGCTTTACCATTCCATGTTACTGATACAGCTGCTGGTGTGACAGCAAATTACACTATTACTAAAACTCTTAGTATTCCAATTGGAAACTTTGAATTTGAAATAAAGTCAGAAACTGATAATGAAATTTTTGCTTTACAAACTAGACTTGAGTGATTATAGTATTTATGACGTATTAATTTTGTTAAGCCAATATACAAAGAATATTTTCATATAAAACAAATTTTAGAGTGGTTTATTAGGAATAATATATCACTCTTTTTAGGTAAAAAATAGAAATAATATATCATATAAAAATATGCCCTGATGATGTGAGATTGTAGAAAAAGAAGGTAATTTACTGGATAAATATAAATACGATTTCACTAGTAAATGTTGAAAAGGTTTTTGACGAATTACACGATAAATAATGTAAAAAGGCAAGAGTATTTTTGCTTTATTCTACTTAATTTTGCACAGATTTGGTATGATAAATTTAATGTAACAGATTTCTAATAGCTCATGTTTTACAGTATTTTTATTAATTATTGGGATATAGTTAATTTATGAATGCTTTGATGGAGGAAGTAATAAATGTGTGAAACAAATAAAATTCAAAGGAAATACAAGATTGTGATAATGATTCTTGTTGCAATAATGCTTGCAGGTATTTTGGTACATTCTTCGGTGCTTTGGATAATAAACAAGTTTCTGTCACCTGAGAAGTTCTCCTATGCTACTGTTGAGGGTTCAATGCTTATAGATATGCGGCTGTCTATGCGCAGATTTGCGGAAACAGCTAACGGAATGTGCTCATTGATATTCTTAGTTGGCATTATAGTTAAGCTGAGTATATTTATAAGGAAACGCTATAATATTGAGCTTCGAAAATTGTTTTCATTCTTTTTTGCGACAGTTATGGCAATGTTCATCTGCGTAGGCCCGTTTGTCTTAACAGATAAAAGTTTTTGGGGTGATTATCTTTTTCCTGTATGGAGTATAGTGCTCAATATGATATTAATTTTTTCAATATTTCTTATCATATATCATATTAAGGTACATCGAAAAAATTAATTATTTATATTATTAAATAGAACTATGCTGCTTGCACCCAGAACTTTGTAAAAGGAAGATAGATAGAGCAATGAAGAAAAAAGTATTAATAATATGCTTAAGCTTACTTTGTTTATCCATAATATTTACTGGGCATTTTGGGGACGGACCTTAGATTTGCACTTTGCCACTTCAAGGTCCGTCCCCAAAATCAGATAGTGTATATTTTTGCCATCAGATGTGTTTATGATATTCCAGTATTAGTTGCTGGAATATCATGCTGTAGATTTATTCATATAATATTATATAATTTTTAAATTAAGGTGGTATTTGCTATGGGTAAAACTAAATACTTATTTCTTCCGTATAACGAAGCTGAAATAGGAGCTATAGAAAGCTGGTTGGAATCTATGTTTGATAAGGGATTTAAGCTTACGCATATCGGAGGTAGAATTTTTGATTTTGAAGAATCGTCAGCAGGTAAAGTAAGCTATTGCATTATTCCCAGTATGGATGATGTATATTCTGATATACCAGGCTGGAAGTATGTAGGTAAGCTTTCGCGATATTTTAATGTTTTCATATCAGAAGATATGAATGATTCAATTGTGCCTGATATTAATACTGTGCAAATAGAAACTGCACTTAAAAAGCAAATACAACGACATGAGAGTGGGATACTATTTTTTTTGCTTGCTGCTTTATTAGTTTTACTTTTCTTTAGACTAAGTTTTATTTCAGGTGGTTTTATAAAAATGCTTATTCATTATGACTTATTATTTCCAATGGGGATATTAGCGGGCTTTATATCTGCTGTGGTATCGGGATTGATGCACATTATCGAATATTCTAAGAGAAAAGCAAAAATTAATTTGCTCATGGAGAGAAGGAAAAAACCTGTTGTAAGGACATACAGAATATTCGAATGGTGTCTTATTGCAATAATTGTTATAAGCTTAATTATTATTATAATACAACCTGGCAGAGTAAAGCAGATTGATACTATCCCTTTAGAACAATATAAGCTCAACTTAAAACTTCCCCTTATGGAGCAGATTTCTCCAGAAGAGTGGGATGCTGCAAAATCGGAACAGAAAAAATACAGTCCGAATAAAATAATTCACTGCTTTGCATCAGAAGAAAGCAGTTATGTTGCCCCTATAATAATAAATATTAAACAGTATGGTGATGAGGTGCATGATACGACAGATTCTTATGATGAAAGCTTTGGATATAGAGATAGATTTGGATATGATGTTAATTACTATGAAATGAGAAATGAAGTCTTGGCAGTTCGCTATGTGGAAGAGTTGTGTAGGAATTTAAATTCTGAAAAAATGATTACTATACATGTGGATGGTTTTGAAAGTGCCTCATATTTCTTAAAAAGGAATTATCAAAACAGAAAAATAGAAAATATTGTACTCAGATCGGGAAATATTGTTATAACCGCTATGTATTATGGTTCAGGAAGCTTGTTTGACTCTATTCATAATTTTTCAATGGCAGTTCCTTACTAAGGAATAAGGCAGGAAAGAGGACGTTTTGCTTGTCAAGGGGACGGACCTTTGATTTGTACGTTGCCATTTCAAGGTTTGTCCCCAAAATTTCAAAATTTTCCCCCAAATTTTTTCGTCCCCAATTTATTGATTTTTTACAGTATCTTTCTTCTGCTCAGCAATTTGTTCCTCTATCCAACTGTAATTTAAGAAAAATCTGTCCG
>JAFACY010000290.1 GCA_023425285.1 Bacillota bacterium | reverse complement strand
TCCCTTTACCTTCCAGTATTCCGTATCTGCTTTGTTAAAACCGCCTCTTTTCTGTACTATACGCATTACATTAAACATTGCTTTAGTTTTTATACTTGGTGTCACATTCTTAGACGTCCTGATTATTTTTTCGGATAATGTATCGACATTTTTATAAATCTCAGCTTTCTTTTCGTCGCTTACACCCTTCCAATCAATAGCAGCGACACCCTTTCCGTATTTAAATATTCTTGCTACACCCCAGAAATTAAGGCTGTCTGCAATATCCTTATTTGTTGTCTTCATGCCTGCTCCTGCAGCCGTAGAAATTATAAGGGCAATTTTCCCAAACATCGATTGATTCGGACGATGAACCATCCATTGATATCCGAAGTGGTCAAGCAACGTCTTCATCTGCCCCGTAGTATGATACACATATACGGGACTGGCGAAAATCAGCAAATCAGCTTTTTCAAGTGCAATTCTGATTTTATTTACCTGCTCGTAATGAGGACAGTGCTCCTCTCCCTTCATAAAGCACAGACTGCATCCTCTGCAAAAATGTGGCATATCCTTCGGAAGAAATATTTCCGTAACCTCGGTTTTTTCATCCTTCAATCTGTTTAAAAACAATTGTGCTATGTTGTATGTACTTCCTTTGCGTTCAGTACCGTAAACCAATGTTATATTCATTCTACACCTTCAGTTCGATATTAACTCCGAGCAATTCGCGGTTTTCTTCAAGTACAGTCCTTATAGTCTCATTATAGAATTCCTCAACCTGCTGTGATGCCCTTCCTGTATAATTTGCAGGTTTTATTGTAGCCTCGATCTCTTCTCTTGACATATTTATTATGCTGCTCTTTGACATTCTTTCTATGAGATCATTGGGCATTCCGAATTTTTTGACCTGCTCTGCTGCCTCCATTGAAAGCACTCTTATTTCTTCATGAAGCTCCTGTCTGTTTCCACCGCGCTTTACAGCTTCCATAATGATATTTTCTGTTGCCATAAACGGAAGCTCTTCATTTATATGCTTTTCTATTACCTTCTCATTTACAACCATTCCATTGAATATGTTGATTGCAATACCCAAAATTGCATCTGCTGCTAAAAATCCCTGAGGTATGGCAAGTCTTTTAATTGCTGAATCATCCAATGTCCTCTCCAGCCATTGTGTAGTAACCGTATTAGCCATATTTGCTTCATTGGAAATGATAAATCGAGCCAATGATGCAATCCTCTCACTTCTCATCGGATTTCGTTTATATGCCATTGCAGAGGACCCTATCTGATTTTTTTCAAATGGTTCTTCTATTTCCTTCTGGCTTTGGAGTATTCTTATATCATTTGTCATTTTATGCAAGCTTTGAGCGATGCCGCTCAGTGTAGACAGTACATAAAAGTCAACCTTTCTCGTATAGGTCTGTCCCGTTAATTTAAATGCATCCTTAAAGCCCATCTTTTCTACAACCTTTTTCTCAAGCTCCTTAACTTTTTCTCCGTCGTTGTCAAACAAATTCATGAAGCTTGCCTGTGTGCCTGTAGTACCTTTGACACCTCTGAGCTTAACTAATGATAAAGCATGATTGATTTCTTCGTAATCCAGGTATAAATCCTGAAGCCACAGAGAAGCTCTTTTACCAACTGTGGTTAGCTGAGCCGGCTGGTAATGAGTGTATCCCAATGTTGGTAAATCCTTATATTTTAAGCAAAAATCAGATAATGATTTTATGAGATTAACTAATTTCTTTTTTAACAGTACGAGTGCTTCCTTCATCAATATCGCATCGGTATTGTCAACAACATACATGCTTGTAGCACCAAGATGTATAATCGGCATAGCCGACGGACAGCAGGTACCGAAGGTATGCACATGTGCCATAACGTCGTGTCTGAATTCCTTTTCTTTTTGTGCTGCCAAGTCGTAATCAATATTGTAAATGTTGGCTTTCATTTCTTTTATTTGTTCATCTGTTATGCTTAATCCCAATTCCTTTTCTGCTTCTGCCAAAGCCACCCAAAGCTTTCTCCATGTTGAAAATTTCTTTTCATCGGAAAATATATAAAGCATTTCTTTGCTTGAATATCTCGTTATAAGCGGATTTTCATATGTATCTCTTGTCATTACTTATAGCCTCCATATAAATTAATTTATTATTGTTAAACAGTAAATCAACCGTATTATTTATCCATTACCTATCTATTGCTTATCCATTAATATTATTTTATCTCTAAATTAAAAAGAAGTAAACATTAAAGTTTACTTCCATATATTTCTTTTTTATTTTGCGTATTCTGTTGCTCTTGTTTCTCTGATTACATTAACTTTAATTTGACCCGGATATTCCATCTCTTCTTCTATCTTCTTAACTATGTCTTTCGCAATCAAAATTATGCTTGAATCGCTTGTTACATCTGGTTTAACGATGATTCGAACTTCTCTTCCCGCCTGAATAGCAAAAGATTTTTCTACCCCTTCAAATGAGTTTGATATTTCTTCAAGTTTTTCTAATCTCTTAATATAAGTTTCAAGTGTTTCTCTTCTTGCACCCGGTCTTGCCGCTGATATGGCATCCGCTGCCTGAACCAATACTGCTTCAACAGTCTGCGGCTCAATATCTCCATGATGAGCAGCTATTCCGTGAATTACTGCTTTGCTTTCTTTATACTTTCTTGCCAAGTCTTCACCTATAGTAACATGAGGACCTTCAACTTCATGATCCACTGCTTTACCTATATCATGTAGCAAACCTGCGCGTTTGGCGATTTTAACATCTGCTCCTAATTCTGCTGCCATTATACCAGCCAAGTATGAAACCTCCATAGAATGCTTCAATACATTTTGTCCGTAGCTTGTTCTAAACTTTAATCTACCTAAAAGCTTTACAAGTTCAGGATGCAGTCCGTGTATACCTGTATCAAGTGTTGCCTGCTCGCCTTCGTCTTTAATTATCTGTTCAACTTCTTTTTTAGATTTTTCAACCATTTCTTCAATTCTTGCAGGGTGTATTCTACCATCTGCAATCAATTTTTCAAGTGCTAATCTTGCAACTTCTCTTCTAATAGGATCAAATCCGGAAATTACTACTGCTTCCGGTGTATCATCTATTATAATATCTATACCTGTCATTTGTTCGAGAGCTCTTATGTTTCTTCCTTCTCTTCCTATTATTCTGCCCTTCATTTCATCGTTAGGCAAATCAACTACAGATACAGTGGTTTCCGCTACATGGTCTGCAGAACATTTCTGAATCGCATATGTAATTATTTCACGTGCTTTTCTCTCTGCATTTTCCTTTGCTTCTTTTTCTATTTCTTTTACTGCAATTGAAGCTTCCTGCTCCGCTTCCTTTTTAATGTTGTCGATTAATATGCCTTTTGCTTCTTCGGTTGAAAGTCCGGAAATCCTCTCCAGTTCTTCCAATTGCTTTGCATGGATTGCTTCTAAATTATTTTGTTTGTTTTCTACTTCTTTTAATTTTTTTTGAAGCGTTTCCTCTTTCTTTTCAACCTGCATACTCTTGGCATCCAGCATTTCTTCTTTTTTGATCAGTCTTTTTTCAGATCTCTGTATTTCGCTTCGTCTTTCTTTGTTTTCTCTTTCATATTCATTTCTCATTCTGTGAGCTTCGTCTTTTGCTTCAACAAGAATCTCTTTCTTCTTTGTTTCAGCGTCTTTTGTTACTTCATCGATTATCCTTTTAGCTTCTTGTTCAGCACTACCAATTTTGCTTTCAGATATATTTTTACGAATTATAAATCCTATTGCTATACCTATTATTGCGCGGATAATACCTACTATTATTTCTATGAACAATTCAGCACCTCCCGTTATTAAATTTTCAAGCTACGAAATATTTACATTTAACTACATATTTATTAAATGATAATTTCTAAATTATATGAAATATTAAGTCATTTCTTGATACTTGAATATAATATATTTTATAATTTTTTATGCATTATGTCAAGACAAATAGCAAAAAAACAGAACGACAATGGGCCGTTCTGACTAATTTATTAAATTCTGTGAAAATGAAGTGTATTAATCGTCTAAATCCCTGGATTTCTCCGAATCATCAGCACCTAATACCACATCTCCGATTTCAAATTTATCTCTTACTTTTTTTTCTATTTCATTCATCAGTTCAGGATTTGAAGTCAGATAGTCCTTGGAATTTTCTCTTCCCTGTCCAATCCTTGTACTTTCATAGGAATACCATGCTCCTGATTTATTTACAACGCCTGATTCAACCGCCATGTCTAATATACAGCCTTCTTTTGATATTCCCTTGCCATATATGATATCAAATTCTGCCTGTTTAAACGGAGGAGCAACCTTGTTTTTAACAACCTTTACCCTTGTTCTGTTACCGTAAACATCATCACCTTTTTTAAGTGATTCTATTCTTCTTACATCCAGTCTCATTGATGCATAGAATTTAAGAGCTCGTCCTCCTGTTGTTGTTTCGGGGTTACCGAACATTACTCCAACCTTTTCACGGAGCTGATTTATAAATATGGCAACGGTATTTGACTTGTTAATTGCTCCCGCTAACTTTCTTAGTGCCTGTGACATCAATCTTGCCTGCAAACCCACATGAGAATCTCCCATCTCACCGTCTATTTCCGCCTTAGGAACCAATGCAGCAACAGAGTCTATAACAATAACGTCAACCGCACCGCTTCTGACCAATGCTTCGGCTATTTCCAAACCCTGCTCTCCCGTGTCCGGCTGAGAAATTATCAAGTCTTCAATTGATACTCCAAGCTTTTTGGCATATCCCGGATCAAGTGCATGCTCAGCATCTATAAATGCCGCAATACCACCTTTCTTTTGTGATTCTGCCACTATATGTAATGCCACGGTTGTTTTACCGGATGATTCAGGTCCATAAATTTCTACGATTCTTCCTTTGGGAACTCCTCCTATGCCTGTTGCAATATCAAGCGGCAAAGCTCCTGTTGGTATCGATTCTATGTTCAGCTTAGCATTTTCCCCAAGCTTCATTATAGAACCCTTGCCGAATTGCTTTTCAATTTGAGCCAATGCAAGCTCAAGTGCCTTATCTTTTTCCATCCCTGGTCTCCTTCACGAACAATTGTTCTCTTTTATTTATTATACAGAATAAAGAACTAATTGTCAATAAATATATCTAAAAACATTTATCAGATAAGGTTGAATTGTTTAGCATCTTCTGTCAGTTTATCCCTGAAATCAGGATGAGCAAGACTAATCATTGCCCTTACCCTGTCTGACATATTCAGAACCTTTAAATTTATACATCCATATTCGGTAGCAACATATTGAATATCCGATCTTGGTGTTGTAACTGCCGTTCCTGCAGGGAATGCGGTTAATATTTTGCTGATTCTCTCCCCGTTTTTTATAAAGCTTGAGGAAGTTGCAATAATAGATTTGCCGCTCTCCGATCTTTGGGCACCTCTTACGAAATCCAATTGCCCTCCTGTGGCGCTTTGTTGCTTCCATCCCATTGAATCAGATGCAGCCTGACCAAAAATGTCCAGAGCCATAGTTGAATTTATTGAAATCATCTTTTTATTTTTTGCAATAATTTCCGGATTATTTACAAATGGAAATTCCGCACCATAAACTTTATTATTCTTGTTCAGATACTTATATAATTCTGATGATCCGAGAGCAAATCCGAAAACAGTTTTTCCATCCATAAAGCCTTTGTACTTGTTTGTAACATTTCCGTTAACTATTAGTTTCAGCATAGGCTCACTCAGTAATTCAGAGTGGATTCCAAGATCATTTTTGTTACCAAGCCCAAATCCAATGGCAGTTGACAATGAACCCAGTCCAAGCTGTATAGTAGCACCGTCAGGAACATGGTCAACAATAATCCTTGAAAGAATTTCTGTCGTGTCATCTATTTCCGGGTTTGCTAAAGTTGTCAGTGCATCATCTACCTCAATTATTGCATCCGCCTCGGAAACATGTATCAGGTTGTTTTGTCCGAATATATAAGGTGTCTGTTTATTAACCTGAAGTATAATCCTGTCTGCGCCTTCTTTCAGAAATTTATTAAGCGCTATGCCTGATGGACCAAAACACATGTACCCGTTCTCATCCGGCTCTGAAACATCAAATAAACATACATCCGGACGTGCGACTTCTTTGCACCATATATCAATCTGACTGAGATGAACTGACGTATAGTTCAGCTTTATTCCGTTATCTCTGGTCTTTCTTTCTTTAACTCCCATAAAAAAAGTTCCGAATGTAAAAGGGTTCCCTTCCGCTTCGTCATATAATGGTGTAGGCTTTAATACCAGTGCGCTTGTTATTTCAACATTCTCAAGTTCTTTTTTTCTGTCCCATAACGCATTAATTAATGTTAATGCTACACTGGAACAGGTTCCTGCATAAACTCTGTCTCCGGAATTAATAAGCTTTACAGCTTCTTCAGCGTTTGTTAATTTTTGTTTATATTCATTAGTCCAGCTCATAATTTCCTCCTGTAAAGTGTTTCGACTATATATGTTAATTTAATTTTATTAATTTTCTTTAAATTATTAATATTGCGACGCGTTATACGCATCGCAATATTTAATAACCCTCCTATAGAGACTGTAAGGAATTTTAATTTAGAAAAACATAACCAGTACTGCTAAGGATACCAACGTAATAATAGATGGTATTACTACAGTTGTCACAAATATATGTTTATATGCATTCTTGTGAGTAAGTCCAAGTACTGCAAGTGTAAGGAATATTCCCGGTGAATGCGGCAGTGTATCTAATGCACCGGCAGCTATGCTCACCAAACGGTGCAACATATCTAAATTTGCACCTGATGCTAAAAAGCTTTCCGTAAATGCGCTGAACATTATTCTTAATCCACCTGATGATGACCCTGTTATAGCAGATACTACACTTGTAGCAACAACACCCTGTGTATATGGATTCATTTGCAGGCTTAATACCCACTCAACTATTGATGCAAAAGCCTGAGATTTTGATACAACAGCGCCAAAAGCAACAACTCCTGCAAATCCTCCAATAGCACCTATGCCTCCTTCTAGTCCGGAAGATATTATCTTTTTAATATTTTTCCCTTTGAATTTATCAAGGTTAATAACACATACAACAGCAGTACCTGCTAACATAGCCCCTGTAGCAAGCATGGTGGAAATAAGCCCAAATCTGCTTCCAACCACAATTATGGAAAGTAATATTATTATCGGTAAGAATGCTTTAATAGGTGACGGCAGCATGCTGCGGTCCTGAATTACGTTTATATCTATGCCTTCAGGATTTACCCAATGTTCATTATCTGCCCTTACTTTCTTTTCAGCGTAATTAAAATAGAATAATGTCATTACAATAAATGCTATTGAAGCAATAATTCCAAAAATAGGAGCGGCAGTCAATGTTGTTCCCAGGAACTCAGTAGGGACTACATTTGTAAGCGCAGGCGTCCCGGGAAGGGAAGTCATTGTAATTGTCGATGAACCAGCCGCTGTTGCAGCAACTATTAAGTGTCTCGGCAAATTTGCTTCTTTAAATAGAGTGTATGCAATTGGTGCCAAAGCATATATAACAACAAACAAGCTTATACCGCCATAGGTAAGCACTACAGTAATAGCATAGCAAACAAGCAATACTCTTGCCCTGCCGAACCAGTCAATAAACTGATATGCAATAGATGTTGCACTTCCGGATTCACTCATGAAATTAGCATACATGCTTGAACAGCACAATAGCAAGAAATATCCGGCATAAGCACCTACATAACCGTTCATATAGAATTCTGAAAATCCCTGCCATATGTTGATTCCATTTGTAAGTATAACTACAAGAGAAGCCAGCAGTGTTGATGTAAGGGCGCCTAATCCTTTGTAAGCTCCAACAGCAAGTACTGCTACAGCTAAAAAAAGACCAATAATAGCAAACGTATTCATAATATTTTTTCTCCTTTTGATTTTTTGATAAATAATCTTCTTTATTCATTGATAAATTAAGTTGTACCACCTGACTATAGAGGCAGGGGCACCTTAATTAAATTATAAATACTTAAATATTCTGTATTTTCTATGATCTATACATTGCGCCATTTATGCTGAGTGTAACTCCGCTTATAAATCCAGCCTCTTCGGATGCAAGGAAAGCTGTGGCTGACGCTATATCTTCAGGTTCTCCGGCCCTGCCAACCGGAATGCTTGCAATAATTTCTGTCCTGATTTTTTCCGGAATTTCCTGCGTCATAGCCGTTTCAATAAAACCCGGTGCTATGGCATTAACAGTAATTCCTTTTTTTCCTAATTCCACAGATAATGTCTTGGTCAATCCAATTATCCCTGCTTTTGCTGCTGAATAATTTGCCTGACCGAAGTTCCCTGAAAGACCAACAACTGAACTTAAATTTATTATTCTGCCGTATTTATTTAACTCCATATACTTGCTTAATTCCTGCGTAACAATAAATACAGATTTCAAATCAGAATCAAGAACCACATCCCATTGTTCGTCAGTCATCCTTTTAAATGATGAATCTTTGGTTATTCCTGCATTGTTGACTAATATATCAATACTGCCGTATTTTTCAATAACCTTTTCACCAAGAGCTTTAACTTCTTCTCTGTTTGTCACATTGCACTTAATGCCAAATGCTTCTCCACCGTCATTTATTATCTCATCGACAGCTTCATTTACTTTATCTATATTTCTGCTGGTTACTACAACCTTTACGCCTTCTTTTGCAAGTCTTTTTGCTATTGCAAGCCCGATACCTTGAGTTGAACCTGTTACAACTGCAACTCTGCTATTAAATATCATGTTGAAATGCCTCCTTTTCAAAAATACCGGCTGCACCCATGCCACCGCCAATACACATAGTAATTAATGCGTATCTGCCGTTGGTGCGTTTAAGTTCGGATAGTGCTTTGCAAGTAAGTACTGCTCCGGTAGCACCAAGCGGATGTCCTAAAGCCATAGCACCGCCATTTGGATTAACTTTCTCTAAAGGCATCTTTAATTCACGTATACAAACCAATGCCTGTGATGCAAATGCTTCATTGATTTCAATTACATCCATATCGTCCATAGTCAAACCGGCACGTTTCATCACTTTAGGTACAGCAACAATGGGACCTAAACCCATAACATCAGCAGCAACACCACTCACAGCAAATGATACAAGTTTTGCGACAGGAGTATAGCCAAGTTCTTCCGCCTTTTCACGTGCCATCAATATAACAAAGCTTGCACCGTCAGTCATCTGAGATGATGTAGCAGCAGTCACTGACCCATCTTCCTTAAATGGTGTTTTCAGTGAAGACAGGTCTTCCATTTTTGTGCCTGGGCGAATTCCTTCATCCTGTGACACAACAATCTGTCCATCGTCAGTATTCACTGTTATCGGAATAATCTCATCAACAAACTTTCCGGATGCCTGAGCTGCTGCTGCCTTCCTGTGACTTTCTACAGCCATAGCTTCCATTTCCTGACGCGTAACACCAAAACGTTCAACAACGTTTTCGGCAGTAATACCCATGGGCATGTAAGTCCCGGGGATTTGTTCTGCCAACAGCACATCCTGATATTCCTCAGGATATGACATATTCATACCGGTCATCATTTCAATACCGCCGGCTATTATCACATCCATCTGATTTGCCATAATAGCATTTGCGGCTGTGGCTATAGTCTGAAGTCCTGATGAGCAAAACCTGTTAACTGTCTGACCCGGGACAGAATCAGGTAACCCTGCACGCTGAGCAATCAAACGCCCTATATTATACCCTGTATATTTTTCCGGCGTAGCACATCCTACAATAACGTCATCTACAACAGCCGGATCAAAGCCATTCAGCTTCGCAATGACACCTTTCAGTGTTTGTGCACCATATTCTATGGGATGCATCATAGCAAAGGAACCTTTATATGCTTTAGCTAATGGCGAACGTCCATATGCCACTATAACCGCATCTCTTTTGTTATTCATAATTACCTCCTAAAAACTTTAATACATTAATCCAGGCATCAATATACCTTGTTTAAAATGTATGATACGCTATACTAAAGAGCAAATTCCTTAATTCCGAGAATTTCACGTGCTTCTGCAGGCGTAGCCGGCTGTTTTCCAAATTCCTTGACAACTCTTACGGCTCTTTCAACCATCATCGGATTTGTTGCTTTCAATCCACGTGACATATATAGGTTGTCCTCAAGTCCTACTCGTAAGTGACCGCCTAATGCTACAGCAGTATACATGATTGGGAGATGTCCGGTTCCGATACCAGTAGCCGACCATACCGTATTTTCCGGCAAATGTCTGACTAAATATAATAAATTATCAACCGTAGCATCCATTCCTCCCAAAACACCAAGTACAAGCTGACACCACATAGGACCTTTAATATATCCTTTTTCTATATAATATTTTGCATTTCCAAGCATACCGTAATCAAATATTTCCACTTCCGGCTTAACATCATACTGATTATAAGTATTGCATAACTTCTTTAAGAAAGCAGGATTGTTATCAAATATTCCAACATCTGCCCAGTTAAACGATCCAATGTCGCACGAACCCATTTCAATCTCAGGAATTCCGATAAAATGAGCCATTCTTTCTTCTTCTGTTAAATCAGCTGCTCCGGATGATGTACAATTAATAATTACATCACAATCCTTATGTTCCCTTAATAAACGTACACTCTCTCTGAATCTTTCTTTATCCATGGTACCTTGACCATTTTCATCTCTCATATGAAGATGTACAATGGCAGCTCCTGCCTTCCAGCTTGCATAAGCATCATCAGCTATTTCCTGCGGTGTATATGGAACATATAGATTTTTTTCTTTTGGTGACCAAGCACCTGTTAAAGCACATGAAATTATTACTTTGTCATTCATAATAAATCTCCTCAGAATTTATTTAATTTATATTATTTTGCTTTATACATATCATAAGTGAACAAATCATCATTAAAGTATTCCAGATTACTCATGGATAAAGGCAATTCCTTGTTTTCAATCTTTTTAACAATTTTAATAACCGTATCATTGAAAGGGGTCGGGATTCCATGCTTTTTACCGACTTCAGAAACGTAACCGTTAATCATTTCAACTTCCGTAATCTTGCCTTTTTCCAAATCCTGAAGCATACTTGCTTTGGCATTAGGTGCAAACGAATACATGTATATAAACATCTTCTGATTTTCATCAAATTGCTCTTGATTATTAATTGATAAGGAATCAGGAGATAAACCTAAAACCAATAGAGGTAATTTATAACCTTCAGCCTCACAGCAAGCTTTAACCTCACGTCCTAAATAACTCACGCAAGCTCTTGCTTTTTCATTATTCATAACTTCTCCGAATGTACATCCGCAAGCAGCAGACATGCCGCTTACACACGCATTGTTAACCAG
>JAFACY010000240.1 GCA_023425285.1 Bacillota bacterium | reverse complement strand
ATGTCCCATTCTGCCGCAGCAGCCATAATTTTGAGAAATAAAATACTGGATATAGAGGATGATTTTTCGGATGTGTTCAATCCTTCGAGATATACTCCGGTAAAGTCTTCAATGGAATTTTTCAGTTCGGTGGGTGTCATACTAAAATCATTTGCAAAGAGGGTTGCTCCGCCACCTGACAATGTGGAGGATATAGAAGCAGGAGCCGGCAAAATTATAAATTACAACAGCATGAGGGTTGGTGTATATAAGGATGAAAAGGGAGATTATTTCCTGATCAATCCCGTATGCTCTCATCTGAAGTGTGCACTTTCATTCAATGAAGCCGAAAAGACATGGGATTGTCCCTGCCACGGCTCAAGATTTGATATAAAGGGAAATGTGCTGGAGGGCCCGGCTGTCAAGCCATTGGATAAAATTGATAATGTGAAGATACCACGATAACAGACAATAATATGCAAATCTAAAATCATATTTTAGATTTGCATATTAAATATTAGTCCCTTCACATTGATATATATCATACACATCCTTTGTGTACTTACCATCCTCACCGTAAATATATAGCGGCGGATCAAATTTTAATTCGGGGTTTCCGTTTTTGGATGCCCTGATTAAAATCATGTTTGGTTTTTCGGCGGCTCTGGGGTGGACAAAGCGTATTTGCTTGGGCTCCAGTCGATATTTTCTCAGGAGGCACATTATGTCTGCCAGTCTGTCGGGACGGTGAACCATGTAAAAGCGTCCGTATTGCTTCAGAAGGGATGACGCGGTGCTTATGACATCCTCAAGGGAGCACATTATTTCATGTCTTGATATTGCTTTTTTATCTGATGGATTTACAATGCCGCTGTTGTTCAGCTTGTAGGGAGGGTTTGATATTACAGCATCAAAAGAATTTGACGGTAGATGATTTAAAACATCCTTCAGGTCTATATTAAGCACCTCAATTTTATCCTGGAGATCATTTAGCATGACACTTCTTTTTGCCATCTCTGCGACTTCTTCCTGTATTTCTATTGCATATGCTTTAGAATAATTTCTTTTCCCGCTCAGAAGTATGGGGATTATGCCTGTTCCCGTGCCTAAATCGACTACGGTGGAATTGTTTTTTATGTCACAGTAATTTGTCAGCAGTACCGCATCCATGCCGAAGCAGAACCATTTTTTGTTTTGAATGATTCTCAATCCCTTGCACTGCAAATCTTCGATTTTTTCGTTTTCTTTAAGTTCTATGTTCATAAAATCCACTCTCCAGCAGCTTCTTTGTGTATTCATCTTTAGGATGGATAAATACTTCCTTTGCGTCTCCCATTTCAACTATATTTCCCTTGGTCATTACTATTATGGTGTCGGACATGTAGTTTACTACGCCTATGTCGTGGGATATGAATATATAGGAAATATTGTATTCTTTTTGCAGCTTTTTCAGCAGGTTCAGTATTTGCGCCTGAATTGAAACAACCAGTGCCGATACCGGCTCGTCACATACTATAACCTTTGGATTTACGGTCAGGGCTCTTGCTATGGCTGCCCTCTGGCACTGACCTCCGCTGATTTCAGAAGGATATTTGCTTTTTATATCCTTATCCAGCCCTACCTTTTCCAGCATTTCCTCCACCCTGAGCATTGCCGCTTTTTTGTCCTTTTCTATTTTAAAGGTGATGAGCGGAAAGGCAATATTATCTCCTATGGTGTAGTTGGGGTCCATGGAGCCTTTTGGGTCCTGAAATATGAACTGGACATTTTTCCTGTATTCGTGGCATTCGTCGTCCGTCATTTCGGCGATATTTTTCCCGTAATAAAATACACTGCCGAAGGATGGCTTCTGCAGCCCTCCTGCAATTTCTCCGGTTGTTGATTTTCCGCTGCCGGACTCTCCTACGATTCCCACGGTTTTTCCTTCCTCAACCTTAAAGGATGAATTTTTGACCGCTGTCACCTTTTCCTGAGTCTTGCCCGTCAGAAAATGCTTTTTTGTGATGTATTCTTTTCTTATGTTTCTTACTTCAATAACTGTTCCCATTTTTCCTCTTTATAGATTGCATCTGTAGTAATGACCGTTGTCGTCGTGTTCCTTCACACTTATGCTGCAGACATCCATTGCGAAGGGACATCTTTCCTTAAACAAGCATCCTCTTATATCTCTTCCCTTTTCTGGGACGAAGCCCTTGATTTCAGGGATTGGTTCGCTTTTTCTGATGCTCATGGAGGGCATCATTTTTATCAGCAACTGAGTATACGGATGCTTCGGGTTTTCAAATATATCCTTTGTATAGCCTGATTCCACTATCTGACCTGCATACATCACACCGATTTTGCGGGAGTAATGCTTTATGAGGCTCAGGTCGTGAGATATCAGCAGTATGGATATGCCCCTGTCCTCATTTATTTTTTTGAACAGCTCCATGACCTGTCTCTGTACAGTGCTGTCAAGTGCTGTTGTGGGCTCATCGGCTATTATAAATGAGGGATTGTTCATCAATGCCATTGCGATATTCACTCTCTGGCGCATACCTCCGCTGAGCTGCCACGGATAAAAATTGAGGATGCTTTCGGGATTTTCAAAGCCCACCATGCTCAACAACTCCAGGCTCACTTTTAAACCTTCTGTCTTGCTTTTTTTTGTGTGATGCATGTACCCATCGGCAATCTGATTCTTTATTTTTATCATGGGATGCAGAAAAAATACGGTGTTTTGCGGTATGTATCCTGCAGTCCTGCCTATATATGAAGCTGCCTCATTTTGTGAGGTTTTTAAAATGTTCTTACCTGCGAGTGTTATTTCGTCTGCCGTCATTTCCAAATCCCCGGGCAGCAGATTGATGATTGATTTTGCTGTCAGAGTTTTTCCCGAACCGGACTCTCCAACCAGACCGTATATGTCACCCTTTTCGATAGTGATGGATGTATTGCTGACGAGGGTGTTCTTTCCGTCCTTTATGTTGAGATTTCGAAGTATAACTGTTTCATTCATCGTCGGACCCCCTGTGTATCAGCATGTCGTTCAGACCGTCACCTATCAGTATAAATCCGAGAACGGTTATGATTATGGCTATGCCCGGAGCCACTGCTAAGTATGGATAGCTGAGAAAAAACTGTCTCGATTCGCTGAGCATGAGGCCCCAGCTTGCAACCGGAGGCTGTATGCCTAGACCTAAAAAGGACAATGACGTCTCAATCATGACGGCGGAGCCGATTGATGAGCTATATTGGGTTATGAGCCTCGGCAGCATGGCAGGTACGTAATGTCTCATAAAAATCGTCATGTTTGAGCTGCCGTAGCCTCTTGCTGCCTTTATGTACAAAAGATTTTCTGTATCCAGAATCATAGAATAAACTAAACGTGAGAAGACAGGCACCATAAAAATACTTATGGCAATCACCGAGCCCTTTACGCCTCTTCCCACAACCGTAACAAGCATAAGTGCAAGAAGTATACCCGGAAACGACATCAATCCGTCCATTATACGCATGATGACAGAGCTCAGAAGCTTGTTGTTAATTGCGGCAACTGCACCCAATACGATTCCCATGAGAGTGCCCCAGCTCACCGAGCCGATTCCGACCAACAGCACGGTTCTCGACCCGTACATGATTCTTGACAGTATATC
>JAFACY010000211.1 GCA_023425285.1 Bacillota bacterium | reverse complement strand
CCACGTCCTGACTTAAGGGAGCCTTTAAATTTTCATCTATTACATATTCTAAATTAAAATCCTCTGCCTTGCAATTACTTTCTGTAAAATAATTGATATTTTCTTTGCTAACTACATTAAAGGCTTCTTCCTTCCCGCAGTAAACAGGAGAGGTTGTTATTGATTCGCCCTTTTTGTGAAACAGTATGTTCTTAAAGTTTGCAAAGCCTTCGTTCAGCAGCTTGGTGGTTTCGTTGAATCTCACCTTTGTATTGTCGCAGCCTAAAACAACGGCTATGAGTGTTGTATCGTTCCTTCTTGCCGATGCAGACAGGCAGTATTTCGCTTCCGTGGTGTAACCTGTCTTGCCGCCTAAAAGACCCTCGTAATTGTTTATGAGTCTGTTTGTATTGACAAGTACCTGCTCAGAGTCTTTCTCCTTGCCAACATACACCGAATCCATCCATGTCAGAAGATATGGGTTAACATAATTATAGTTAAGTAACGCTTTTGACATTATGGCAATATCATTTGCCGTGGTTAAATGCTCCGGCTCAGGCAGACCGGTAACATTTACAAAATTTGTATCGTTCATGCCCAGTTCCTTAGCTCTGTCATTCATTGCTTTTACACAGCTTTCTACAGATCCGTACATAAACTCTGCCATAGCCACAGAAGCATCATTGGCAGACCTCATGGATATGGCCTTGAGCATATTTTCAACCGTCTGGGTTTCACCTGCCTCCAGATATATCTGGCTGCCTCCCATTCCTGCCGCATTTTCGGATACGGTAAGCTCCTGATCAAGAGTTATTTCACCGTTATCCATTTTCTCTGAAATAAGAACTAACAGCATTATTTTAGTAATGCTTGCCGGCTGCATTTTATCGTGTGCATTTTTTTCAAACAATATTTTACCGTCATCTGCATTGATTAAAATAGCAGCCTTTGACTGCAGAGCCTCAGGCTCAATCCCGTATGCAGGCACTATCATCAGATTCAAAATCAACGCCGTTAAAAAAAATATGGCTATTCTTTTCTTCATAAAAACTACCTCCTTTTTATGAATTAGAATAACCATATTTGGTTGTGTTATACAAATGTATTATATTTTATGAAACTTAAGCAAAATGTCGAATAAATATATTTTTTGGCTATTACCCGGATAATTACCTAAGGATATTTCCCGCCGCACTGCTTCCGGCAATATTGTTCTCTATTTTCAACATGTCAAGTATTGTTTTTCCTATGTCAGCAAAGGAATCAAGTATACCCAGATTGTTGTTTTCCTTTATATCTTTTCCGTATAATAATAAAGGAATATATTCTCTTGAATGATCCGTGCTTTCTGTTGTTGGATCACATCCGTGGTCTGCGGTGATAATAAGTACATCATCATCCTTCAGACATTCTATTATTTCCGGAAGCTTATCATCAAAATATTTTAAAGCATCAGCATAACCGTCAATATTGTTTCTGTGTCCGTAAATCATGTCAAAATCAACAAGATTGGTAAATATCAGACCCTTGAAGTCCTCCTTGACTGCTGCTATGGTTGCTTCTATACCTTCCTCATTGTTATGAGTGTGGTCTGATCTTGTTATTCCCCTGTTTACAAATATGTCTTCAATCTTACCGATTGCGAAAACTTCCATGCCGCTGTTTTTTACATAATCGAGCAGCGTATCGCCAGGAGGAAACAATGAAAAGTCTCTGCGATTTCCGGTTCTCGTATAATTTCCCTCGGTTCCGACGAAAGGTCTCGCTATAACTCTGCCTACAGCGTGCTCTCCCTGAAGAAGTTCTCTTGCAATCCTGCAAACATTGTATAATTCGTCAAGAGACACTACTTCTTCATGTGCCGCAATCTGGAATACACTGTCTGCCGAGGTGTATACTATCAGCTTGCCTGTTTCGACATGCTCCTTGCCGAGCTCCTTGATTATCTCTGTTCCGGATGCTACGCAGTTACCTATGGTCTTTCTTCCTGCTCTCTTTTCAAACTCTCTTATCACATCCTCGGGAAAGCCGTCGGGATATGTCGGGAATGGCTGATCCAAAATTACACCGCTGATTTCCCAATGCCCCGTAGTTGTATCCTTTCCCTTTGACTGCTCGTTGCATTTTGCTACCGTACCTGTATAGGTCTCGGATTTTCGTATATCTTCAAAACCGTCAATGTTTAAGAGTCCCATCTTTTCCATATTTGGAAGAGAAAAATTTTCTTTGTTTTTATATATGTTTTTTAGTGTGTTGCTGCCTACGTCACCGTAATTAGCCGCATCGGGAAGCTCGCCCGCTCCCACACTGTCAAGTACAATCAATACCGCTCTGTTTATCATAATTTATCTCCTTTTTTAATCATTTGTCGACGAAACAAAAATTATGATTGTTTTCCAATTGTTCCTCTATTGTTCACCTATCGTTATTATACTCTCGGGAATGCCTTTTTAAACACTTCCAAGGATTTAAATTCTACACTGCTTAAATAGTTCTGAGCTGCCGCTATGCTGCTGAGTCCCATAAGCTCCTGTATGGTTCCCAAATCCGCACCGTGGGACAGCAGATGTACGGCAAAGGAATTTCTGAGTATCTGAGGAGATAACTCCTTTTGTAAATTCAGCTTTTTTTCGTAATATTTGAGCATTTTCCAGATGCCCTGTCTTGAAATAGGTTCACCTGTTATATTTATAAATAAAAACTCGTTTTCGTCTACGCATCTTTTATGCCTGAAATTACCCACATAATTATTTATTGCATTTCTTGAATATTGACTTAACGGCAGTATCCGCTTTTTGTCTCCGCCGATATTTATGATATTTGCATTCAGATTTATATCGTTCATTTTAATGCTTATAAGCTCTGTAACCTTAATCCCCGACGAGTACAAAAGCTCAAGTATGGCACTGTCTCTGGCACCCTTGAAGGAATTGACATCCGGCAGCTCCAATAATGAATTGACCTCCTGCTCTGTCAAAACAGAGGGTGTCTTTTTTATTTGCTTGGGACTGTGAATGCTTATGGCCGGATTGTCGGTAATAAGCTTGTCTTTTTTCAGAAATTCAAAAAAATTCTTAAGGGATGATATGGTTCTTGCAATGGTTGAAGAGCTTTTGCCCGATTTCTGAAGATTAACGAGATACGTCAGTATGTGCGCTTTTTTTGTATTTGTAATACTTGTGTTGTAGTCCTGCCCTATGTAATTATCAAAGCTGTTTATATCATAAATGTATGAGGCGACAGTATTAGCGCTCAATTTTTTTGAATTAAGATATTCCTTATAATTTTCAATATTTTTATCCATTATCTCACCAACAATCTGCTTAATATTAGTATGTAATAACTATAACCTATACTGTACACGGTTACAATCAAAAGATATATTAATGACAACTTAATATAGCTGCGTATAATTATATCAAATTTACGGGTAATTTGCTCTAAGTTTTTTGTCTTTTTTGTATATTTTGATATTGTGCTTGAAATAAATGTAAAATAAAACAGAAGCGGAAAAAATATAAAATAGTCGGTAAATGTGAGCACGAAATATATTACATCCATTTTCAGCGTACGGATCAGGTATATGATTGACAGACCGAAATATACGGAAATCAATCCGAACAAGCCGTTGATTATTTTGCTCTGTCCTATTATGGTCAAAAGTATTACGGCTATGAAGTAAATGAGATTCCTTTTTAAGGTGGCTGCTAAAATATCACTTACGTTCATTGAGCTTACGCTTTCATAATTTATGTGGGTGATGCTGCCTTGTCCCGTTATTATATATATAAACGAGGAAAGTACAAGTGACAATATAAATATGGACAGTAAAAATATAAATCTTTTGTTCTCCGAAGAAATTAATTTCTTTAGTGTATTGTTCATAAAAAAACCTCCTGAAAGCTTTATACAATATATGCTTGTTCAAGAGGTTTAATTATTAAATTTATGAATTTATCCAGTGAAGAATGCCGACCAATGTCTTGCTGTCCATTATCCTGCCTGCTTCTAACATTTTTTTAGCTTCTTCCTTATTTACAGCAATGGTTTCAATACATTCATCCTCATCAAATTTAGTAGATGTCATGGATAGGTCTTCAGCCTTGAACAAATAAATTTTTTCATTTGTAAAGCCGGGAGATGTATAAAACTCACTGATTTGTTTGATTTTTTTTGCTTTATAACCCGTTTCTTCTTCTAATTCTCTCAGTGCGCCTTCAACGGGAACTTCGGCTATATTCAATATACCTGCAGGAAGCTCAAGTAAAAAATCCTCAACAGCTTTTCTGAATTGCTTAACCAACAATATTTCGCCCTTTTCATTTATGGCTAAAACAGCAACTGCATTTCTGTGCTCCACTATTTCACGCTTGGTATATTTTTGCTTTTCAAGCTCAACTGTATCTACTCTTAAGTTTATTAATTTACCTTCAAATATTTTTTCGCTTTTTACGGTTATTTCAGTATTCAAAATTGCCTCCTGTAGTTCTTGCAATTTTTGTCATCTTGCAAAACTATTTATTATCGTGCTTATTGTAATAATAATAAACGTTTTTGTCAAGCATATTTACGGAATACCTTATAGAATCGAAATATTATGATACCTTTTGTTCTAACCTGAGCTTATCGGCTATCATAGCTATGAATTCTGAATTTGTCGGTTTACCCTTATTGTTATGTATAGTATATCCAAAAATATTGTTGATGGTTTCGATTTTGCCTCTTGTCCAGGCCACCTCTATTGCATGGCGGATTGCTCTTTCAACCCTGCTTGGCGTTGTATTGTACTTAGATGCTATCATAGGATATAATTCCTTGGTTATGGCGCCTAAAATTTCTATATTATTGACAACGTCTATAATTGATGTTCTCAGGTACTGATATCCCTTAATATGGGCAGGTACTCCGACCTCATGCAATATGTCCGTAATTTTAACCTCAAGTGATAATTCGGTATTGGCTTTTTCATTATATGCGATTTCTTTAGTTTTATTTTGTATTCTTGATGATTCAAGTTCGGAAATTTGCAGTAATCTTTCTGCAAATGATTCAAAATTAAACGGTTTAACTATGTAATAATCTACCCCCATATTAATTGCTCTCTGTGTTACCTTATCATGTCCAACTGCAGACAATATAATAACCTTAGGAAATCTTTTCAGCTCTTTTTTGTGCAGCTTCTCAATTACTCCCAACCCATCAAGATGAGGCATGATAATATCCAGTATCAGGATATCGGGATCATGCTTTTCTACGGCGTCCAATGCTTTTAACCCATCATCAACCATATCCACTACATCAAATACACCCTTGCTTACTAAAAAATCCTTTAAGATTAATCTGAATTCCTTATTGTCATCTGCAATTACAATTTTGATTTTTCTTTGCATTATTATGATACCCCCTAATATATTCACTATATATATAATACGCGCGTATAACAAAAATTCCTTTTTTTATATAAAAAAATTTTAAATATTTGTAAATACTTTGTATTATTAATATATATATTAATATATTACAAAACTATACCAAAAAAAATGTCATCTTAGAGCAAATTCTAAGATGACTGAGTTTATTTATTATTACCGTATACTTCATCCAATATCCATTCGATATATATACCGTAGCCCTTTGTAGGGTCATTCATAAATACATGTGTCACAGCACCAACAATTTTATTGTTCTGAATAACCGGACAACCGCTCATTCCTTGTATTATGCCGTTTGTCATACCCAACAGCTCATAATCCGTAATTTTTATTACGAAGCTTTTTTCGCCGGGTTTGTTCTGGTAAAATACCTTTGTTATTTCTACATTATACTTCTTTATTTCATTGTTTACGCAAGAATATATCTCAGCAGGACCTATGCGAATTTCTTCCTTTTTACCTACCTCCATGAGATTACTGCTGAAAAAACCCATGCTTTCCTGGTTGATGCTGCCGTATATTCCGAAGTTGGTGTTGTTTTCAACTGTTCCAAGAGCATTTCCGTCATGCATGATATAACCGATTATTTCTCCGGGATCACCTTTTTTGCCAAGCTTGATATTGGTGATGTTGGCTCTTGAAATAGTGCCTGAGTCTATGTCTACCAATGTCTTGGTTTCCGAATCAGATATACCGTGACCTATTGCGCTGAATTTCCCGGTTTTAGGGTCAACAAATGTAATTGTACCTATTCCGGCAATTCCCTCTCTTCCCCAAAATCCGAATTTGATTTCATCGCTGCCAAGAGTTTTCGCCGGAGTTATATTAAAATTTAATATTTTGCCTTCTCTCTCCACCGTAAAGCTGTAATCCTTGACTCCGTTATCCTTGGTGTAATCCAATATTTCATTGATTGTTTCTACCTTTTTAGAGTCTATTGCCAGTATTTTGTCTCCTATTTCCATGCCTGAAGCTTTGGCCGGAGAAATTGATACTTCATCTGTACTTGCTATATCTGCAAGACCTACAACCAACACACCCTTTGTTTTTAATTCCACTCCTATGGTCTGACCGCCGGGGATAATATATTTACCTTCGGTTTCTATAACCTCGTTTCCGTCTAATTTTGTAAAAATATATGGGTTCGTTTTTAAATCATAGCCGAAGTATACAGCCGCCACTAAAATTGCAATAAAAAAAATAAAGAATAAAACTCTTTTAGCGAAATTTTTCATTTTGCACTCCTTCAAGTTTTATCTTTAATTTCTCCATATGAAGTTTGTATTATACTGTGAAAATATAGAATATGCTGTAATTTATAAATAATTTGAAATCAAATTGTTATCGCACGGCTTGAATCTATCAGATCCTTTGCATTGCTCAGGGATTTTTCGGTTATCTTCATGCCGCTCAATAACCTTGCTATTTCATAAATTTTATTTTCTTTATCTAATTTATTTACTATGCTGCAGGTATTGTTATCAATAACCTTTTTTTCAATCAGAAAATGATTTTTTGAAATTGAAGCAATTTGCGGAGAATGCGTAACACAGATTATCTGATGCTTTGCAGAAATATAGCTCATTTTTATTCCTGCCATCTGTGCCGTCCTGCCGCTTATTCCGGTGTCTATTTCATCAAACACCATTGTCTGTGTACTTTCTATATCGCTTACTATTTTCTTAAAAGCAAGCATTATACGGGAAGCTTCTCCTCCCGATACAACCTTCTGCACAGAGTTTAAATCACTGCCTATGTTTGTTGATATCAAAAACTCGACGTCATCAATTCCGTCATATGAATAATTCGCTTTTTTGCTTATCAGTACCTTAAACTCAATATTTTTCATGTTTAAGTCATCAAGCTCGCTAAGTATTTTTGATTCAAGAACTTTAGCGGCATTTTTTCTTTTATCGGAAATTCTGTGTGATAATTCTTCAAGCTTCTTGTTAAGGTTTGATTTTTCCTTAATCATCAAATTCAAATTTGATTCTGCCTTTAACAGTATATCCAGTTCTTTGTCCGCAGATTCTTTGTATTCCATAATTTTTTCGATTGAAAAACCATACTTTCTTTTTAATCGATTTATGAAAGACATTCTTTTTTCGATTACATTTAATTTTTCGCCGTCAAAATCCAATTTCTCCGAATAGTCTCTCAGATCATAATTGAAATATTGCAGCTCTTCCAGTAAAATATCAAGCTTAGAAAGAAACTCGGCTAAGGAATCGTCATATCCTTTAATTTTATTGAGCAGGTTGTAAACGCCGTTCAGATTGTTATCACTCAATATGCCGTTAATTTCTATCAGGGAATTTTGTATCTCTTGAATATTGGAGAGCTTTTTAATTTGCTTTAAAAGCTCCTCTTCTTCAAATTCGTTGAGACCTGCTTCATCTATTTCGTTGATTTCAAATTGAAGTTGTTCAATTTTTAAATCCTTATTGCTTAATTTCCCCTGCAGATTTTCAATTTCCTTTGTTATGCTGTTGTATTCCGCATAAAGTGCATAGTATTCTCCGAGAACCGGAGTCAAATCCTTTTGAATAAGGCTGTCCAGTAAAATGATGTGATTTTCTTTTTTAAACAAGCTTTCATGGCCGAATTGACCGTAAATATCGATTAAATAACTGCCCGCCTCTTTTATTATGCCCAGAGGAACGGTTCTTCCGTTAATTTTACTGATGCTTTTGCCGTTTTCATATATTTCTCTTGAAATTATAAGGTAATCCTCAGGATTTATTTCTATATTATTATTTTGCAAAAAAATAGAAAAATCGCTGTTGCCGGATACGTCAAAAATCGCTTCCAACAAAGCGCTGTTTTTTCCTTTTCTTATTAAATCTTTGGAGGCCCTCTCGCCTAATATTAAGGACAGTGCTTCGATTAAAACCGATTTGCCCGAACCTGTTTCTCCGGTAAATACGTTGAAGCCACTGTCAAATTCTATGGTCTGTTTTTCAAATACCGCAAAATTGCTTATATTCAAAGTCAAAAGCATTATATCACCGTTATCTTATATTCTTTTTGAACTCTTCCAATACATTTTCTATATCATCCATAGTTCTTATGGCTACAAATACCGTGTCATCTCCCGCCAATGTTCCCACTATGTCGTCAACTCCCATGTAATCAATGGCTGAAGCACAAATCTGAGCAGCTCCGGGTATGGTTTTTAAAACTATGATATTCATTGCATTGTCAATTGAAACAACCGAATTTTCAAATATTTTGTTCAGTCTGTCGGTTATTCCTTCCTGGCTTTGTCCTATTGTTGCATATTTGTATTTTCCGTTCTTGGACATTACCTTTACTAAACGAAGCTCTTTAATGTCTCTTGATATTGTTGCCTGTGTTACATCAATGCCCATCGCTTTAAGGCCTTCGGCAAGTTCTTCTTGAGTTTCAATTTCTTTTTTTGAAATAAGTTCAAGAATCTTTGTTTGTCTCGTATACTTTTTCATTAGTCACCTCATAAAAATTTTTTTATAAAAATTCAAAAGCTATTTTTATTAATGCTTTGAAATTAAGCTCGGAGCCGTATTGTTCATCCTTTGCTTTTTTGATATGAGCTAAATACTCAATGTTTCCATCTCCTCCCTTAATCGAAGAAAACGTTATATCCTTAATGAACAAATTATTGTCTTCACAATATCCTTTGACATTATTCAATACCGAAAGATGTATGTTTTTATCCTTTACAATTCCATTCTTGCCGACATTCTCTCTGCCTGCTTCAAACTGCGGTTTGATAAGAGCAATGATATCCGTATCATCTCCGGCAATTTCACATATCTTTGGCATCAGCAGCCTGAGAGATATGAAAGAAACATCAACGGAAATTATATCAATCGCTTCCTTAAAAACAGAGTTTTCAATATATCTGAAATTCGTACCTTCTAAATTAACAATTTTGTCATTGTTCAGCAACGATTCATGAAGCTGGTCATGCCCCACATCTATGGCATAAACCCTGGCAGCACCTTTTTTCAGAAGAAAATCCGTGAAGCCGCCTGTGGATGCTCCGATATCAACGGCTGTTTTATTTTCAACGCTGATATGAAATGAATTTATTGCTTTTTCTATTTTTAATGCACCGCGGCTGACATACTCAAAAGTATTTTCAACTCTTATATCGTCAGAATCCGTAACTTTTAAAGAAGGCTTAGTAATTAATTTGTCATTAACATATACGCACTCATTTAAAATTAACTGCCTGGCATTTTCTCTGCTTTGGCTCAGTCCATTTTTATGCATATATACATCAAGCCGAGTAGCTTCCATTCAATATCCCTTCATTATTTTTCATAATTATTCTGAAATTAAAAAAATTATGAATAATTCATTACAGATTATAACACAATGATTTATAAATATCAATTATTAATTTGCATAAAAGTTGTATTTATTCAATTTCATCAATCAATTTTATTTTCTTTTGTGTCTCATCCAGCTTATTTGAGCAATATTTATATGCCTTCATCCCTTCCTCATAGTTCTTCACAAGTTCATCCAGGGATATGTTTTCGTTTGCTTCAAATTTATCTATGATGCTCTTCAGATGCTCAAATGCTGCTTCAAAATTTTCATATTCCATCATTTCACCTCTTTTATTTCTTTCGTTTCTGCCGTTACTTCAAAATCCTTGAAACGTATGCTTAATAAATCATGTAACTGTACCTGATTTATATCTCTGACAACATTACCCTCTTTGTCCGTAACCAGTGTGAAGCCCTTTTCAAGCTGCTTGTTATAATTGTGACTGCTCAGGCGCTCGTTCATAACGGTGAGCTGAAGCTCAAGATTATTGATTTTTTTATTTAACGTGTTTCTGATAATATTTTTATAATTCTCCACATCATTCTTGGTCTTGTAGATATATTCAACAGGTAAAAAGTTTCTAAGTATGTATCTGTCGGACTTAAGTTCCGACTTTTTCATATTTATAATGCCGGAGGTGTTTTGCTTCAATAATTGAAGATAATTCCTCAGCTTTTCCTCCACATCCTTATAGCCTCTCACTATTCTCTCCGCAGCGGCTGTGGGTGTGTGGCAGTATATATCGGCAATATAATC
>JAFACY010000194.1 GCA_023425285.1 Bacillota bacterium | reverse complement strand
AAACAGAACCGTAATTCCCGGAATAATACAGGCAACAAGGAGGAACTGATAATATTTCAGCACCGACGTATAAAATAAAGAATCTCCAAACAGTACACATGCTCCATAAATACATGAGCCGATGATGGCTGTATATTGAACAACCTTCAGAAATCTGCCGGATGCATACTGTGCAAGATACAGTGTAAGGAAAATAGTCAGCAGCACCACACTGAGGTATTCAAGCATGAACGACAGTCTTCCGGATATGGGAAAATAAATCCACGCCTGACTTTGGAGACATTCTCTCAATGCCATAACTATACAGGCAGCAGCAAAATACAGGGTTGCACGAGTATGTGAAAGCATCAGATAAACTCCAAGCAGCAACACAGCCGCACACAAAAATGCACCCATAATTGCTATTCCTTTTATGCGGTCGGGGAAAAACGGATCTGTTTCATTCTTGCTCAGGCTCAGCTCCGCAAGTGATGCTCCTCGCTTGGCATGGTAAAATTGTGCACTGTGAAGGAGAATATCTATTTCACCGTTTACTGCAGACCCATGAAATGTAATGTTGTTTTCCCAAACCTCCGTTTCCTGCTTTGTGGTGCCGGCTTGTCCTGTCTGTGCCACAAGCTTGCCGTTTACATAAACTCTCATAGCATGGCGTCCGGAAAGCTTAAAGGTTATTGAATATATATCGTTGTTTTCGGGAACCTTCAGAACAAATCTCTGTGACAGATAGTCCGCCCTGATTTCTTCAAAATGCTCTGTGCTTTCGGGAACAGCAGTATAATAGTTTTCAGGTGTCAGATATATGTTTGGATAATAAGCGGCTCCGGGATCCAATTTAATAACTGTTTGCTCCAAGCTGTCTATATCAGTCAAGTCATAAATGCTGTCCTGCTCTGTGACATTGATACTCTTTTGCAGTTCATTCTTTAAAAAATTAAAACTCACCAGGATTGTCAGCGCTGCAACCGTTAAAAGTGCCGCTAATATAACAGAAAGCAGTTTATGATTATAAATAAATTTTTTGATATGCGGCACCTCCCTGATATGTTTTCTTCTATTGTATTTCCTGACGGATAAATAAGCAAGAAAAAAAAGGGGACATGGCGTCCCCTTAGGCTATTGACAAACTTCGTTTGCGTCATCCTGAGCGATAGCGAAGGATCTCAGAACTTCAAAACCTGAGATTCTTCACTGCGTTCAGAATGACATAAGCGTACGTTATACGTTTATTCATATCAATTACAAAGAACTAGTACTGATTAAATGCCGGTGTTACACCGTCGTCAAAGTGCAATCCCGCTTCTTCAAATGAAATTCCTTCAATATTGAATTCAATGTCTGAAATTCCGAATTGTTCTAAGCAAAGTACAACAATCGCATTCATATCTCTGTATTCTTCTTCAGACAGATTAACAGCTCCCACACCTAAGTTAACTACGGCAGTATCACTTACGATGTCCACTCCTCTTAAATTAATACCCACCGGAACATTATTGCCGAGAACGGTGTCCTCAGGTGCTCCGCTGAACAATTTTTCCAACACATTCTTTGCAGGATTATTGAGTGATGAAGCTGAAAATGTTACAGGTACATAGTGACCCATAACTTCTGTATCAGGTGCCTTGTAGTATACTGTATAATTAACACCGTCAGCAGAACCGTACAAATTAATATTTTTTCTTTCAAATGCCGTATTGACAGCATATCCCTTGGACAACGAAGCCAAAGCCTGACCTTCAACCAGCAATTCAACCTTATCTATGGTTGGGAATTCAGTAAGTGTATATGTAATCGCAGAAATCATATTTTCTTCCTGATCATAAGAAGAAGTATTCAATATGTTCTTGGTAAAGTCCACTCTGCAAAGACCGTCTTTTATAGCCATCCCCCTTATTTCCGTTCCCTCAGGCAGCACACCGTGAAGTCCCGAATCTGCCAGTCTTTTTTCAGTTTCACTTCCAACAACCATGCTTCGAAGAGTAGCCTTTGCAATTCCCTCTTCCCATGCAATCTTTGTGTTAACCGGAACCACGAATCCGTTTTCATCCTCAAAATAAGCCAGAATATCTGTCATCTTAGCTTGCTCAGGATCGGTATTAGCCGTTTCTATAACAGGTTCCTCGACTATTTCTTCTCCTATTGTATCTTCCACTATTTCAAAGTCAGTTAAGTCTCCAAAATCAGTTATATCCGGATTATTTTCCTGTTTCAGCCCTACCATCATATCCAAGGTGCCGCATGCGGTAATACTTAAGCTTAAGCAAATAATCATAATCAGAGATATTATCCTCTTATATGCCAATTTCATAACCTCCTCACGCCTTTATATATATTATTATATTTGGCATGTACCCCATATATGATAATAATTTGATAATAATTTGATGATAATTACTTAAGTATTTTTACATTAAAAAAGCTGCAAAGCAGCGTTGTCATTCTGAGAGCGCAGCTCGAAGAATCTCATCTTTTAAAAACCGAGATCCTTCGCTGTCGCTCAGGATGACAAATCCGAACTTTCCTATTGTATATAAAAAAGAGCATCTGTTTACAGATACCCTCATATTTTAAAGCTCCAACCGACCCTTTAATGCTAAATATTGATCTAATACCAGCCTGCTGACTTTTGCTCCGTAGTAAGTAGCGTCATGCCCGGGATAGTAAAGAGGATCATAAAAATTTTTATTGAACATAACTATTACATAATCCCCATAGACGGTGGAAACAATGCCTCCGTCATTTCTGCACGCATTCATGCTGCCGCTTTTGGATGCAACTGTTATTTGCTCTTCCTCGCTTGCAAGACTGTCATCTCCGGATAAATAATATTGCGGAAAATCCTTCGTAATCATGCTGTTATAATGCTGCTTCCTGAAAATCTCAAGCATCTGCTCACATGATTCCATGTTTATTAATGTGCCTTCATGCAGCATCGAAAAAACTCTTCCGTAGTCCTTCGGTGTTGTTGTCCCCAGCTTATCATATTTATCAAAGTTTATTTTGTTATGAAGAATTGTATCGTTAAATCCCCATTTTTCTATGGTTGAATTTATGTGGTCAATTCCAAGGTAGTCTATGAGTACATTAGTTGCAACATTGTCACTGACTATAATCATTAACGTGGCAAAATTCTTCACACTCAATCTGACACCCGTATCCAGAGACTGCAATACACCGCTTCCTTCTATTTTGTTACTTTCGCTATAAACCAGCATATCATCCAGAAATTTAGTACCGTCATTAACCTGCTGAAATAAATCAATCAAAATAAAAGTCTTTATCGTACTTGCCGATTCAAATTTTACACCAGAATCAATTTCAATTTTATTTCCGGTAAAATCATCTATGTAGATACCCATCCTGCCGTTATAGCTGGTCAATTCAGCCTTTATTCGTTCCGAAAGTGACATCCTGTCCATAAATGTCCCCCTGCTAAAATAATATCATTCACATATATCATATCAAACTATATGACAGGCAACCTGTCTGTTGTCTACAATCCTCATTTCCGGCTCTTTTTCCTTGCATACGTCCTTAGCGTAGGGGCATCTTGTGTGAAACCTGCACCCGCTGGGAGGATTAACGGGACTCGGTATATCACCCTTAAGAAGCTGCTTGTTTTCCTTTCGCAAAAATGGATCCGGTTTCGGAACGGCGTCAATTAAAAACTTTGTGTATGGATGAAGCGGATTGCTGAATATATCTTCTGTACTTCCTATTTCACAAACCTTACCTAAAAACATAACACACACGCGGTCAGATATGTAACGAACTACACTCAAATCATGACTTATAAACAAATATGTAAGCTTGAACTCATCCTGCAAATCATGAAGCAGATTTAATATCTGGGATTGTATGGATACATCCAATGCAGACACGGGTTCATCGCATATGATCAATCTGGGTTGAAGTGCCAATGCTCTTGCTATTCCTATTCTCTGGCGTTGACCTCCGCTGAACTGATGTGGGTAGCGGTTTATAAATTCAGGTCGTATACCCACCTTTTTCATCAGCTCCATTACTCTTTCCTTTGTTTCTTCTTTAGTGGCACATACATTATGAGTTACAAGCGGCTCAGCAATAATGTTGTACACGTTCATACGAGGACTGATTGATGCGTATGGATCCTGAAATATAATCTGCATCCTCTTCCGCATTTCTCTCATGCTTTCGGCATCCAGTTCATTTATATTCACGCCCTCAAACTCAACGTATCCGCTTGTAGGCTCTATAAGTCTGAGCATCAAACGTCCCAATGTGCTTTTCCCACAGCCTGATTCTCCCACGAGGGCGAATGTTTCTCCTTCATTAACC
>JAFACY010000256.1 GCA_023425285.1 Bacillota bacterium | reverse complement strand
ACGGAACTGCAATATTCAATTATGATAATGAATATGTAAAGAAATTGGCGGATAAAACATACAAGGAAAAAATACTATATGGAATTAAGAATGCAGAACATGCAGATGTGTATGCAACAGATATAGTTGCAGGCAGTACCGGCTCTAAATTTACATTATGCGTAAGAGATATGGGAAGCATTGAATGTGAAACCAGGCTTTTAGGAGAGCACAACATATTGAATATACTTGCGGGTTCGGCAACCGCCAGGGCTTTAGGGCTTTCATTAGATGAAATCAGAAAAGGAATAGGTAAGATAGAAGCTGTGGAACACAGATTGCAGCTCATAGATCCCGGAACAGGGGTAATCGTAATAGACGATGCCTTTAATTCAAATCCTGACGGAGCAAAAGCCGCACTGGATGTGCTGGCATCATTCAAAGACAAGAGAAAAATAATTATAACTCCCGGTATGATAGAACTGGGAGAACATGAGCAGTCAGAAAATGAAAAATTCGGAGAAAATATAGCTGAGTCCTGTGACATTGCCATATTGGTGGGTAAAAAGCAAACTGCTCCGATACAAAGAGGCTTACAAAAGAAAGGATTCAATGAAGATAATTTGTATGTGGTTAATTCATTGGATGAAGCAACCAAGGTTTTAGAAAAGCTCACTAAAGTAAATGACGTGGTGTTGTTTGAAAATGATTTGCCTGACACATATAACGAAAATTGAAGGAGGATGTTATGAAAAGAATCGGAATAATTATAGGCGGAAAGACAGTTGAGCATGAGGTTTCCATAATTACGGGATTACAGGTATTGGACAATATAGATAAATCAGTTTATGAACCGAGGATAATATACATACAAAAAGACGGTAAATGGTATGTGGGAAACTGTCTCCATGATATCAACAACTATAAGAGCAAGAAATTTGAAGACGCATATGAGGTGCTGCCGGGCTTTAAGGACGGAAAGCTGATGCTGTATCCTCATCCTGATTTGAAGCAGGGTCTTTTCGGTAAAAAATATGATACATATACGATTGACATCGTATTTCCTGCTGTCCATGGTACAAATGTCGAAGACGGAGCACTTCACGGCATGTTCCAGATGAATGGTGTACCCTGTGCATTCGGTTCGGTCCTGAGCTCCTCTGTAGGTATGGATAAGGTTATAATGAAAAAGGTGTTTGAAAGCAGCAGGCTTCCTATAGTTGACTACACCTGGTTTTACAGAAGCAGTTATGAATCAGATAAGCAGGCAATAATCGAAGAAATCGAGAAGATAGGTTATCCTTTAATAGTTAAGCCGGCAAATTTAGGTTCGAGCGTGGGAATCAGCAAGGCCAACAACAGAGAGGAGCTTGAGTTTTCCATAGAGGTTGCCTTAAGCTACGACAGAAAAGTAATAGCAGAAAAATGTGTTGAAAATGTGAGAGAAATCAATTGTGCAGTCATGGGATTTGAAAATAACCTCACTGCTTCTCTTTGTGAAGAGCCGGTAGGCTGGAAGGAATTTTTAACCTATGAAGACAAATATGTAAATAAAAAGAAGGATGCATCAGAATCCAAGAGAAGAATCCCCGCGGATATAGATAAAGAGGTTGAAGAAAAGATAAAAATGTATGCAATGGAAGCATTCAAGTCAATCGATTGCTGCGGAGATGCAAGAATAGATTTCCTTTATGATGGCAACAATATATTTGTAAATGAAATCAATACGATACCCGGGTCCATTGCTTTTTATCTGTGGGAAGGCTTAGGAATATCTTTTAAGGATTTAGTAACTAAAATAATAGAATTTGCTGAAATTCAGCAGGAACAACGAAAGTCAAACATTGTATCATATGATATTGACTTATTGAACAAGATGGGTAGCAGCGGAAAACATAAGTAAATGCGGTAAGGAGCAGATAATGAACTTTAAAGAAAAAATTTTATCATATATGAAGGAAGAAGCATATAAGCCACTGACATTTCATGAGCTTTTACAGGAATTTAATATAGACAGCAGCATGAAAAAAGAGCTTTTAAAAGCTCTCAATGAGCTTGAGAATGAAGGAAGCATAATATTTACAAGGTCACAAAGATACGGTATACCCGAAAAGATGAACCTTATAATCGGTACTTTGGACGGTAATCAGAAGGGCTTCGCTTTCTTAAGACCCGACAATAAGGATATCAACGATATTTTTATATCACCTGTGGATATGAACGGTGCTATGCACGGCGACAGAGTTATCGTAAGACCTATGAATACGACCGAAGAGGTTAAAAGTCCCGAAGGAAAGGTAATAAGAATCCTTGAAAGAGCCAACGAATACGTAATAGGAACATTCCAGAAAAGTAAGAATTTTGGTTTCGTAGTTCCCGATGACAAGAAAATTGCCTTTGATATTTTTATACCCGGCGATGAATTCAACGGTGCAAAAACAAATGAAAAGGTTAATGTGAAAATAACGGAATGGCCAGATAAAAGAAAGAATCCCGAAGGAAAAATTGTAGAAATCATCGGAGATATTGAGGATACAAAGACACATATAGAGGCTGTGCTTCTTGACAAAAAGGTGAGACAGGTGTTTCCAGAAGAGGTTATAAAGGAAGCTGTAAGAGTATCTGCCGAAGGCATACATGAACAGGAATACAAGCGCAGGAGAGATTTGAGAGAGCTTGACATAATTACTATAGACGGTGAGGATGCCAAGGATTTGGATGATGCCGTATATGTGGAAAAAATCAATGATAACGAATATATGCTTGGAGTGCACATTGCAGATGTAACTCATTATGTAAAGGAAGACAGAAAATTAGATAAGGAAGCCTTAAAAAGAGCAACGAGTATCTATATAAGCGACAGGGTAATACCTATGCTTCCGAAGGAGTTATCCAATGGTGTATGCAGCCTGAATCCCGGAGAGGATAAGCTGACTCTTTCCGTTGAGATGATAATAAATAAAGAAGGTAAGGTAACAGACTATAAAATATTTGAAAGTATTTTAAAAAACCGTTACAGAATGACGTACACGGATGTGTCTGAAATATTAGAAAATAACGATGCTGAGTTATCGGAAAAATATAAGGAAATTGTTCCTATGCTCAAAAACATGGAGGAACTAAGCCTCATTTTAAGAAAAAAAAGAGATCTTAGAGGTGCCATTGATTTTGAATTTCCGGAAACAAAAATTATTACGGACAAAACAGGAAAAGCGATTGACGTAACAAAGTATGAAAGAAGAACATCAAACAAGATAATAGAAGAATTCATGCTCGTCTGCAACGAAACAGTTGCGGAGCATTATTATTGGCTCAACATGCCCTTTGTTTACAGAATACACGAGGACCCTGATGAAGAAAAGATGCAGGAGTTCAGCATTATGATTCATAATTTGGGATATACATTAAAGGGTTCCAACGAGATACACCCGAGAGAATTACAGCAGCTTCTGTTAAAAATAAAAGGAAAAAAAGAAGAGTCTCTCATAAACAACATGATGCTCAGATCACTGAGAAAGGCAATATATTCACCTGAGAGCTCTGAACATTTTGGTCTGGCTGCACAGTATTACTGTCATTTTACATCACCCATAAGAAGATATCCGGACCTCCAGATACACAGGATCATAAAGGGTCAGCTTAACGGTAAATTTTCGGAGGAAGATTATCACAGATTGTCAGAGCGAACAGCCATAGTGGCAGAGCAATCCTCTAAAATGGAAAGAATTGCGGATGAAATAGAAAGAAATGTTGACAAAATAAAAATTGCCGAATACATGTCCGATAAAATCGGAGAAGAATATAGCGGTGTAATTTCAGGAGTAACAAGCTTTGGTGTATTTGTTGAATTGGAGAACACAGTTGAAGGTCTTGTGCATATATCAAACATGATTGACGATTTCTACATATTTGACAATGAAAAAAGAGAATTATTCGGTCAGACAAACAGAAAAATATACAGAATAGGTGAAGATGTCAAGGTAAGAGTGTTGAACGTAAGCATTGCAAAAGCTGAAATAGATTTTGTTTTTATTGCAAATTTTGCGGAAATTAATATGAATGAGGAAAAGAGTTAATTGAAGTATAAATTAAACTTAGTTTAAGCTTTATATTGTAATATAATATGTAAGGATGAAGGGGGAGGTAATGATTCCTCCCTCATATTCTAAATCATGCATAAAAAATAAATATATGTATATATCAAAACAAACTGACATTTGACATTGCAAAAATTTAATGCTATAATCATCCTACACTTGATGGTAGGTGAGAATATGGCTGAAAATACAAAAAATATTGCAAGTAACAAAAAAGCATATCATGATTATTTTATAGAAGATAAATACGAAGCAGGAATTGTCCTTGTAGGAACAGAAGTAAAATCAATAAGACAGGGTAAAGTTAACTTAAAAGATAGTTATGTAAACATAAAAAACGGTGAAGCATTTGTTTACAACCTGCACATAAGCCCTTATGAAAAAGGCAATATTTACAATGTTGATCCCATGAGAGTCAGGAAGCTTCTCTTAAATAAAAGAGAAATAAGAAAATTGATTGGACTGGTAACTCTGAATGGTTACTCATTGATACCATTGAGTCTATATCTTAAAAATGGTCTTGTGAAAATGGAAATGGCAGCGGCAAGAGGTAAGAAAAATTATGACAAACGTCAGGATATTGCCAAAAAAGATGCCGAACGCCGCATGCAAAGACAGGACGATTAACCATTACGGGGGCGTAAATGGTTTCGACGGGGGTATAGAAGTAAGTTAAGCGAGTCGTTGTCGCCAAACAACGTAAAAAGTGGCAACAAAAATAAACGCAAAAGAAAACAATAATTTAGCATTCGCAGCGTAAGCTGCTCGCTTGTCCCGCTTAGACGACCTGCAGTCTGAGTTGGGGCATCATCTGAAGCAGGGAACTGCTTAAGGGGTTCTTCGACCTTAAGCTGAACAACCGGAGATAGCTGATACTATAGCCTGACGATAGGCGATAGTTGAGGCGAAACACAAATTATCGTCTGCACTCGGAGAAAGATTTATGGAAATATTTTCGGACGTGGGTTCGACTCCCACCGCCTCCATACAAAATTATGGAAGCATATTAACTCTTCATATTGGAGAGTTTTTTATTTTTAACTTATTATTTATAAAATAATTATTTTCTATTGACTTTAACACAGTGTGAAGGTTTATGATAAGGTTATAGTTCGAACTGTAATGATAATGGGAGGGAAAATGTATAGGATTGGACAATTTTCCAAACTGGTGAATATTTCAACGCGAATGCTGCGGTATTATGATGAGTGCGGGATTTTTTGTCCATCTCATATTGATGAAATGACTGGCTATCGTTTGTACAGTCCACATCAAATACCTCATTTGAATCAAATTCTGTTGCTTCGTGATTCTGGTTTTAAGGTAGATGAAATCAATGATGCTTTGGAACGGGTCAAAGATATTGATTTTTTGGAAGCTATCTTAAAGAAAAAAATGGAACAATCATATCAGACGATTAATAATGAACAGCAGAAGATCAAGAAAATAGAAGAGCAATTGAAATCAATAAAGGAGGAAAACAGAGTGATTAAAGGTACTGAAATTGATTTTGTCGTAAAAAATAGTTTGAAAGCCCTGGAGCTGTATAAAGAAATTTTTGAAATTGAGGTAGTAGAGGCAACAGATTATCCGGAAGGTACTAATGAAGCAGTCTTTACCTTGTACGGAACAAGGTTTCATATGCTGGACGAAAATCCGGAATATGGACTAAAAGCACCGGATAAAGATCATCCAAATACAGTTTGGTTTAATATATCTGTAGAAGATATCGAAAAAACACATAAAACTGCTTTAGAAAACGGGTGCACAGAAGTTCAGGGGATTACTAAGATGATGGACGATGCTGTCAGCAACTCTATCTTTACAGATCCCTTTGGTTATATGTGGATGTTGCATAAAATCTACAAAAACCTAAGCTTTGAAGAAAGAATCAAAATCCTTGAAGAAGAAATGAAATAATATTGCATGGATACATGGCGTTAACAAAATACCTCAGAGCAGATAGTTTATTTATAAAACAGACTATCTGCTCTGAGGTATTGTTATTTAAAAACATATTGACAACAAAGGTTTATTGTAATAAACTAAATATAGTTTATTACAATAAACCTTTATAATGGAGAGATATTATGGAAGAATTAAAGCTGTTTGATGCAGAATACAAATTTTTGGATATAATCTGGGAATCAGAGCCTGTAAATTCTACGGAGCTGACAAAGTTATGTCTGCAAAGATTGGGATGGAAAAAGCCTACAACATATACGATGATAAGAAAATTAGCCGAAAAGAGCATTTTGAAAAATGAAAATGCAACGGTAACATCTCTTGTAAAGAGGGAGCAGGTCCAAAAGTATGAAAGTGAAGCACTTTTGGAAAAATCATTTGACAATTCACTTCCTGCGTTCATAGCAGCATTTCTCAAGGACAAGAAGCTGTCTCAAAGTGAAGCAGAAGAAATAAAAAGAATGATAGAGGAGAAGATGAAATAAGGAAATTATTTGAATCATTAAGATTGGAGAAACTTTATGTTGTTTGAATCAAAAGATTTTTATATAGATATAGTTGAGTATAAGGATTTGGATGAAATTGTTAATGTATATAATTCAAACAAACAATTTTTAATAAATCACATAGGCAGAGAAACAGTAACAAATGAATGGATAGTTCATGAGCTTGATGCAATGAAACAAGCCGGTTTTTATCCGTGTAAAATAGTTGAGACAAAGTCGGAAAAAATAATAGGAATCATAGACTTTAAAATAGATGAAGAAACATATTTATCATTGTTAATGCTGCAAAATTATTTTAAGGGAAAAGGTTATGGAAAACTAATTTTTAATGTTTTTGAAGAATATGCTAAATTGCAAAAAAGCAGGTGTATCAGAATAGATGTAGTTACAGATTATGATAATTCTGTGCTTGATTTTTGGATTAACAATGGGTTTGTTAAATCTGAAGACATAGAATTAAATTGGGCAGGGAAAGTCCTGCCTGCCGTTGTAATGAAGAAGTATCTTTAAAATGCGTGAATTCTTAATTAAGATATAGAATATTTTATACGATATATTTTGCATCACAAATGTCGAGTAATATTAAAGCTCTTTTGTTATTATTGAGTTGTGAAAAGGAGGGGAACTTATGCTGAAGGAATTGAATCATGTGATGAACTATATTGATGATCATTTAACCGATGATTTGTCCCTTGATATGATTTCCGAATATGCCGGTGTTTCGGATTTTCATTTCAGAAAGATATTTTTATATCTGTCGGGGATGACGTTGAATGAATATATCAAAACAAGAAGACTGTCTGAAGCAAACAGGGATTTATTAAATGGTGAAAAGGTGACGGATGTTGCTTTTAAATATGGTTATCAGTCCATGGACGGGTTCACACGTGCGTTTAAAAAATGGAGCGGATTTTTGCCGTCTGATGTAATAAAAACAGGCATGAACAAGTCATTCCCCAAGCTTTCATTCATAATAACAGTTAAGGGAGGAATATCTATGGAATTCAGAATTGAAGAAAAACCGGCTTTTAATTTAGTCGGTGTAAGTAAACGAGTGCCTATGCAATTTGAAGGTGTGAATAATGAGATTGTAAAGCTCGCAATGAGCATAACAGAAGAACAAAGGAAGGAAATGCATTCTCTTCAGAATATTGAGCCATGTGAAATTGTAAACGCGTCATATGATGCTGATGCCGGTTTTTTAAGGGAAGAAGGGGATTTAACTCATCTGATAGGTGTTTTAACAACAGAAAATAAGGTTAGCAAATTATTGGATAAAGTGCCGGTGGAAGCATGCACATGGGCAGTATTTCCAAACGAGGGACCATTCCCTTCTACATTACAGGAAACTATGGCAAGGGTGTATTCGGAATGGCTTGTTTCATCTGACTACGAAGTAATCAATGTTCCGTCTTTTTCTTTTACAAAAATGGATGGACATAAAAAGGATTATGCATACAGTGAAGTATGGGTTCCCGTGAAGAAGAAATAAGCAGACGAATAAAGTCTTCCATAAGTGCAACAACACCCATCCTGAATTTTGAGGATGGGTGTTGTTTTGTTAAGATTTTTATTTTTTAGATACATATCTGAATTCACGATGATTTGTATTATTATCAGCATTTTGGAAACTTCCTTTATTTAATAAAGGTGGGTTATGCAATATTGGGTAACATTCATTGTTGCTTGGTTTTATACTTTGAGGGAAAGAGAAAATATTCAGCGGATCATATTTGTTCTTTATACGTTTCAACTTTCGCTTATGGTATCCGTAATATTCTTTTAAATAGTTATCTAATTCAATATATGGGAAGTTTATATATGAACCTGTAGTTATTGATTTAAGGTAGGGGAATCTGTTTTTAATCCAATTTCTATTTTCTTCAGCGTATTCATTTTCCTCCCAGACAGTTTCAAGCCAGATTATATACTTTGCATTCCTGTAATAAAAGGCGGTTTCATCGATACCTATATCAGAGATTCTGCCACCTAATGCATACATTGATAATCCTGCATAAACTGAACCTTCAGCCCGTTCTTTGATGAAATTAACTATATTTTTAATTTCACTATTATCAAAAGGTTTTATTACAAAGCGGCTTGCGGAATTAAATTTTTCATGCTCAGGATATGAACTGCCGATAATTGTTACTGCGTCTAAAAATGTAACTTCTTCTATACTGTAAACGGCATTATCAAGTATAAGAAAATCCTCTAAAATTATCTTTGCTTCGGCAGAGTTGCCGTAAAAAATTCCTCTTACCAACATGGATAATCTATCTGTTTCAGAATTATATATTCTTGAAATAAGAGTCATTCTAGTATCTGCGCTATTCAGCCAGGCTTGCCATAAATTAATAAACTTCTCCTGCTCCTCAGAATCAACATTTAAATAGTCAATTTCAATAAGCGTAACTTTATCAACAGGTTCGGGAAGTCGGAAAGTCATGCTTACTACAACTCCAAAATTACCTCCGCCCGCTCCTCGAACAGCCCAGAATAAATCTTCATTGCAATTGCTGTTTGCCCTGATGATTTCACCTTCAAAATCAACTAATTCAATTTCCTCTAAACTATCGCATCCTAATCCTAAATAGCGGCAAGATAAGCCCCATCCACCTCCTAAGGAGTATCCGCTGACACCTACTGTGGGACATGTACCTCCGGGAAACGGATAACCCTTTGATGAAACAAACTCATATACATCTTTGTTAGTAGCTCCGCCTTCTATATATATTAATTTCTCACATTCATCTATTATAATATTATTCATGCGGCTCAGATCTATAACAAGTATACAATTGCCATTAGAATATCCTTCATAATTATGTCCACCGTTGCGGATGCGTATTGGCATTGAATGTTTTCTTGCCCATTTTACCGCATTGGAAACGTCACATAACATAAAGCAATACACAATAACAAACGGAAATTTCTGAATTGCAGTGTTATAGCCTTGTCTTAATTCATCGTAGGATAAATCAAAAGGCAATACAATTTCACCGGTAAGTCCTTCTAAAAATTCATCCATAATCTTTTCCCCCGATTAATGAAAATCTATCTATTATATGATGAATCTTTTTATAATGTTCTTTTATTTGATTTACTTCTTAAAGACAATGATTCCCGCAATCATCAGAGCCACACCTATAAGCTTGCTCCATTCAAAGCATATTTTTTCGGTGCCGAACAATCCAAAGGCTTCGATTGAACATGAAACCACGAGCTGAGCCAATAAAATAAGCATTGTTGCATATGCGGGACCCAAATCGGATATGCTTTTAATAACTGTGAAGGTTATAAATGCACCGATGATACCTCCAAGTAAGTAAAGCTTGTTGCTGACGCTGAACACGGAAAACAAGCTTTCCCGACCCGTGAAGAACCATATAATTATGCTTGTGGCAAAAGCGGTCAGATGCACCCAGCTGTTTGTAGCCCACATATTTGAAGAATCCATAACACGTGTGTTGAAGACTCCCTGTACACTCATCAGCAGACCTGCCAGCATTGCAAGTAAAATACCAAACATACGAATTTTCCTTTCATAAGAATATCTATTATATAATATATATCATACTATCGCCTCGGCAATGCAATCAAGCTTGCGCTGCACTCGGCTCAGATATGATATAGTATTGCTCAAAAAAGCAATTTAAGTAATAAATGTCAGAGAAAATTAAGGAAAGAATTGGACACTTACAAAGTTTATGGTATAATGCATATATCAAATTTAAAACAAGAGTACTACAGAAAAAATTTGAGATGAGATCTCAGCATAAGGAGAGAAATATGCATTGTGTTCAAAAAATAACTGATAACATATATTGGGTAGGCGGAAATGACAGACGTCTCGAGCGTTTTGAAAATATGTTTCCGATACCGGACGGCGTATGCTACAATTCATATCTTATTTTAGATGAAAAAACATGCCTGATGGATACCGTAGACACGGCAATTAGCAGATTGTTTATAGAAAATATAACTCATGTCCTGAACGGTAGAGATTTGGATTATCTGGTTATAAATCATATGGAGCCTGATCATTGTGCAAATATTGAAGAGTTGGTCAGAAGGTATCCTAATATTAAAATAGTGGGAAATAAAAAAACATTCCAGTTTATAGGTCAGTTCTACGATTTTGATTATTGCAACAACAGCTACGAAATAAAGGACTGTGAAATGCTGAGTCTTGGAAAGCATAATTTAAAATTCATGGCAATGCCCATGATTCATTGGCCGGAGGTTATGTTTACATACGAGGAAACAGAAAAAATATTATTTTCGGCAGATGCCTTCGGAACCTTCGGAGCAATGGCAGGAAATATATTTGCGGATGAAACAGATTTCGAGCATCATTATTTGGAAGAGGCGAGGAGATATTATTCAAATATCGTTGGCAAGTATGGGGCTCAGGTACAGGGTGCACTAAAAAAATTAAGTGTATATGATATAAAGATTATTTGTCCTTTACATGGACCCATATGGAGAGAAAATGCAGAATACTTCATCGGTAAATATGACAAATGGAGCAGGTACGAGCCGGAGAAAAACGGTGTTGTATTGGTATATGCATCAATGTACGGGAATACGGAGAACATCATAAATGTCATTGCAAACAAGCTTGCCCAAAAGGGTGTGAAGGATATGCGTATGTACGATATTTCTAAAACACATCCCTCATATATAATTGCCGATATATGGAAGTACAGCCACGTGGTATTTGGATCGGTGACCTACAATAACGGATTGTATTATGGGATGGAATCTCTGCTCAATGAGATTAAAGCTTTAAATCTGCAAAATCGTAAGGTGGGTCTTGTAGGAAACGGCACATGGTCTCCGCAGGCAATAAAGGTAATGAAGGAGATACTTTGCACGATGAAAAATATGGAGGTAGTTGGAACTCCTTTTGAAATGACTTCATCCATGAAGGATAATGAAGAAGAGATTGTAGATAGGTTCGTGGAGGATTTTTACAGCTCAATTTCATAATTAAAAAATAACCCCTTGATTTTCAAGGGGTTATTTTATTTGTATTCTTCCAATCGGTTAAAAAATCCTTAAATGTTTCCACTACAGGTGACAGTGTTCTGTTTTTGCTATATACGAAGTAGAAGCATCGTTTTAATTCCAGCCCTTTTATTCTAAGGGGCTTAATTAATTTCAGATCAATTTCATTTTTAACTGCTATTTTGGAAATAAAGCTGATGCCTAAGCCAAGCTCTATCATTTTTTTAATCATTTCATTGCTGTCTATCTGAGAAACTATATTTAAATCCTCTAGGTCTATGTCCAGGGAAGAGAGCTTATGCTCGATAAGCCTTCTTGTTCCGGAGCCTTTTTTTCTCAGGATTATTTTTTCGGAAAACAAAGCATTCATATCCATATAATCATCTTCAGATAATGGATAGCTGTTATTATTCGGAACACACAGTGCGAGCTCATCCTCAAAAAAATCTATGTATTCCAGCATATCAGAATGATATTTCGCACCAACTATACCGAAGTTCAGCTTTCCCTCCATAATATCATCTATTATTTCTTTTGAATTTTTATGTGTCATTGAAAATGATATCTTGGGATATATTTTTGTAAAATCCTTAATTATATAAGGTAAAATATATTGTTCAGGTATAGAGCTGGCTGTTATCTCAATTTCGCCTTCAAGCTTGTTTGTATGCTCAGAAAGCATGTACTTTGCCTTATCTCTGATATTAATCAGTTCAACGGCGTATTTATAGAAAATTTCTCCTGCATCCGTCAAGCTTATTGTCTTGCTTGTCCTGTTCAAAAGGGTAGTGTTAAGCTCCTTCTCAAGATTCTGGATATTATTGCTTACAGTAGGTTGAGTTATATATAGTTCTTTTGCTGCGTAAGAAAAGCTGTTGTGCTTGACAACGCTTATAAAGCTTTCTAATTGATTAAATTCCACAATATTACCATCCTTATTACAAACTGTTTACTATCTTTTTTATACAATCTATTGTATAATCAATTTCTTCTGTTGTGGTAAAATGACTTACGGCAAATCTCACTGTACCTTCCGGGAAGGTTCCCAGAGTTTTGTGAGCCGACGGTGCACAGTGCAAACCGCTTCTCGTCATGATACCGTAATTTTTACTCAGCTCATGCGCCACAAGACCGTTGTCATTGTTAATAAAGTCTACAGACAATACTCCTGTTCTGTCATAGGTTGTCTTTTTGCCGATAATTTTAACATTTTTTATGTTGAGTACAGCTTCTATAAATCTGTCAAGGAGATACATTTCCTTTTCGCGTATGTTACTTGTACCATGCTTCAATAAATATTTCAAAGATGCATTCAATCCGTAAATTCCCGGTATGTTCAGCGTTCCAGCCTCATACTTATCAGGCATGTATTCCGGTTGTATTTCCGTATCGGACAGACTGCCTGTGCCTCCTTCGATTAAAGTGCACATTTCCTTATTGATTTTGTCATTAAGGATAAAGCCGCCGATTCCCTGAGGACCGAGCAGACTTTTGTGACCTGTAAATCCAATTGCATCGGCGCTCAGTTTATGCATGTCAATATCTGAAAATCCTGCTGTCTGAGCGCTGTCTATTATGAAAAATAAATTATGTTCTTTACAGATTTGTCCCACTTTTTCCAGATTCAGAACAGTGCCGCACACATTAGAAGCATGAGTCATTATAATGGCCTTTGTATTCGTTTTGATTGAGCGTATAACATCTTCTGTATCCAGCTCTCCGGATTCATTGCATGATGCTTTTGTGTATTCAATTTTATTGCCGAGAGCATTCAAAGGTCTCATAACCGCATTATGCTCCATTGAAGAAACTATAACATGGTCATTTTCTTTTAACAGCCCTTTGATTAATACATTCATGCTTTCGGTTATATTCTTTGTAAAGATGACATTTTCAGGCTTGTTAAAATTAAACAATTCGCATAGCAGCTCTCTCGTTTCATACACAACGTTTTCAGCCCTGTAGGACGATGCATAGGCTCCGCGTCCGACATTGGTTCCGATATTCAGAATATAATCGGACATACTTTCTGCCACACCGGGGGCCTTGGGATAAGATGTAGCTCCGTTGTCCAGATAGACATATTTCATTATGTGACTCCTTAAAATTATAATTAACCTATATTATATATGCATTATTATATTATGAAAAACAAATTTACACAACAAGTATAAGTTTTATAAATTCTTGAAGCGTTAACTATTAGATTAATCTATTTTACATTAAAAATTGCGAATGTTAAAATAATAACAGCTTTTAAATTATTAGGAGGACATATGAAAGATAAGAAAGGAATTATTATTGCAGGGGGAATCATTGGAATTATATCTGTAGTACTTGTATATTTTGGAAACCCTGCAAACATGGGATTTTGTATTGCATGCTTTTTAAGAGATACATCAGGAGCATTAGGATTCCACAGAGCAGAGGTTGTTCAGTATATCAGACCTGAAATCATAGGACTGGTATTTGGAGCATTCCTGATGTCATTAAAAAGCAAGGAATTTGCATCAAAGGGAGGTTCTTCGCCATTTACAAGATTTATGCTTGGAATAGTGGTAATGGTCGGAGCACTCATGTTCCTTGGATGTCCGCTCAGAATGGTATTGAGATTAGGCGGAGGAGATTTAAATGCATTATTTGGAATTGCAGGCTACGCATCAGGAATATTTATCGGAGTTCAGTTCCTGAACAAAGGCTTTAATTTAAAAAGAAATTATAAGATGCCTGCAATCGAGGGTTATGTTTTTCCAACAGTTACTGTCGGATTATTAGCACTTTTGATTACTTCACCGTCGTTCATATTTTTCAGCGAAAAGGGACCCGGTTCTATGGCAGCACCCATAATAATTTCTCTCATAGCGGGTCTGGTAGTTGGAGGCATAGCACAAAGAACAAGAATGTGTATGGTTGGCGGTATTCGTGATATGATTCTTTTTAAGGACAACTATCTTTTGCTTGGATTCGCTTCAATATTTGTATTCAGCTTAATAGCAAACGTAGCTTTTGGATTTTTCAAACTTGGTTTTGCAGAGCAGCCTGTTGCCCACAATGACGGATTATGGAATTTCTTGGGCATGGCATTGGCAGGCTGGGGTTCAGTCCTGTTAGGAGGATGCCCTCTGAGACAGCTGATACTGTCCGGAGAAGGCAATACAGATTCTGTAGTAACTGTAATGGGGCTATTGGTTGGAGCAGGTATAGTACATAACTTTGGACTGGCTTCAAGTGCTGCAGGACCTACGTTAAACGGTAAAATAGCTGTTGCTGTATGCTTTGTTTTTGTGGGTATAATATCATATTTCAACTCAGAAAGTTTATTTAATGTAAATGCTAAAGCAACTGCCAAATAGGAGGAGAAAATTATGAACACAATAGATACATGCGGAATGAGCTGCCCACAGCCTGTATTAATGACTAAAAAATCACTTATAGAAAACCCAGAAGGAATTGACATAATAGTGGATAACAACGTAGCAAAGGGTAACGTTCAAAGATTTTTAAAAAGTGCCGGATATGCTGCAACAATCATAGAAAAAGATGATGTTACCGTAATAGAGGCGAGAAGGTAATGACGTATATTGTTTTATTTTTTACGCATTCAGGCTCCATAAAATTTGAGCGTAAATGTATTAAAAATAATATTCCGTGCGAGCTTATGCCTGTACCAAGGAGTTTGAGTTCCAATTGCAGTATAAGCGCGAAAATTAATTTTTACGGAAGCATCGAGGATTTGACAGATGATGAAATAGAAAAAATATTTGTGACGGAGGATGGCGATAACAAGCTAATCTACGAAGCGGAATAGTTATAATAAAAAATATTGATTTTGAAGTGCACCCCCAATGTTAGATACAAAACAACATATGGAGGTGTACTTTTTTATGCAGGATATATTATATTCATTTGCTACGTCTGATGACAGCCATATATGAGAAATCTTAAATTTGTTACATGTCAGCACAATATGTAGATTAAAGAATATATATGAGGTAAAGATATAAATTTAAATGAAAGGGTGTAATAAATGAATGATTTTTATATAAAAAATGCGGTAGAGGCATTCAGATGTACGGATAATAATGTAATACATGCGAAAGATGCGGTTATAGAAGAAATTTTTCATGATAACAGATCAAGTTTTGTAACAATTTCATATGGCGTACCTGCTGGTTTTGGTCTGATTAATATAGAGATTGTCACATTGGTGGTTGACAGAAATACTGTTATCAGAAACAGAAGAGGAAACAGAATAGGAGTAAGGGATTTAAATCCGGGAGACATTGTTGATGCAAGCTTCTCAGCTGCAATGACAAGAAGCATACCACCGCAGTCAAGAGCTTTTACTATAACTGTGGTTAGAGAAAATGCTAATCCATTACCTGTTTTCCCAAACATTGTAGAGGATAGGATTGCGGAAATTGATCGAAATAATAATTTTCTTATAACCGGGAATCCGAATGATATGATGAGTCAGATACGTTTTGTGGTAAGTGATACGACAGAAATTTATGACAGGAGGGGAAACAGAATACGACTGAGGGATTTGAGACCCGGACAGATGGTCAGGGTAGAGCATGCTGATTTTATGACAGCAAGCATACCACCCCAGACAACCGCATTTCGCATCTGGGTTATTTAATTAAAAATTATTTCTTGATTTCATACCGACTATATGCTATTCTGTTAAAGATTTTGCAATTTATATTATTTTGGAGGACAAATGACAAAAGAGAAAGTAGTAACAATTGCTAACCCATCTCCGTTAGGATTGTTGGGATTTGGATTAACAACAGTGCTTCTTAATTTGCATAATGCAGATATTATTCCGCTTTCTATCGTGATAGTGGCAATGGGATTTGCATTGGGTGGAGCAGCACAAATAATTGCCGGTATTATGGAATTTGTTAAGGGCAACACATTTGGCGCTACAGCATTTACAGCATACGGATTTTTTTGGTGGTCATTAATTCTTATATGGATAAACCCATTTGAAAAAATTGCCGCTGCTGATCTGAAAAGTATGGGATTTTATTTATTACTTTGGGGTATATTTACAACCTTCATGTTTATCGGAACATTAAAGCACAATCGTGCCACACAGGTAATTTTCTTTTCACTTGCAGTATTATTCTTCCTGCTGGCAATAGGTGACTTCACAGGTTCACACAGTATAAAGGTTGCAGCAGGCTGGGTTGGTATCGCATGTGGATCATCGGCTATTTACAGTTCGTTGGCTCAGGTAGTAAATAATGAATTTAATAAAAACATCATGCCTTTATAATTAATTAAATCAAAAAAATACGCTTATGATGAGCGTATTTTTTTATGGTGCTATAGGCTCTTCCCACCAGCCGAAGGAAACTCTTGCGGTGGCAGGCAATGTGGGCCTTTCAGGATTGGATAAGTAAACAGTAAATGATCCTCCCGGAGGAAATATAAATCGTCCCTGTTCTTCCTCTTCTATTATTGTTCCGGCAGCACCACTTCTGCCAAATGCAAGATTGCCGTTTGTAGGGAAGCCTCTTACTCCGACACCGAATTGCAATATTGTTTTTGGCACGGGAGGAGGAATAATAGTTGTGTTGGCAGAAACTACAAATGGAGATTGCTGTATAATTCCGGGAGGAGTACTGTTGAACCATATTTGAACTCTGAATGGAGTTGACGTAATGTCACTTACCACCCAGGCATTAATATGCAGATTTACTCCCGAATCCGGAGGATTATATAATCTCACCCATCCGTTTGTCACTTCACCGAAATTTACATTCATTGCAGTTCCGACAAAATATTTTCCTTCCATAGATTTAGCAGTGGCTATGGGAATTTCCGCTACATAATTTAAAGGAGTCATGCTCTGTTGTTCCGTAGATATTTCTTGCGAAGAAATATTTGGGGGGAAATAAGTAAATTCATCACCGGACGAAAACTTGTAAAAATCAGCATTCTTCCAGGGCATCAGATTATCAGATATAGATTTGTCCATAATACACCCGCCTTTCAATATATCATTATATGTCTCAGATAAATAATTGTTAAATTTGATGATTGAGAATTATATATAACGTTTTGAATTAGTAAAACTTGGGTAAA
>JAFACY010000246.1 GCA_023425285.1 Bacillota bacterium | reverse complement strand
GCGGAGATACCAATCAGGACCAGCTCAATGCAGGAGATTGGAATAGTATATTTAATGAAGCATCTGATATAGGTGTGTCCTTTATCCTGATTGCCGGCGGTGAACCTCTTTTACGCCGGGACATAATTGAATCAACGACAAAATTTAAAGATATAATTTTCCCGATTTTTACAAACGGAACCATGGTAGATGACTATTATACAAATTTATTTGATATGCATCGAAATCTTATACCCATATTGAGCATAGAGGGTGACGCCGAAGAAACAGATACCCGTCGGGGAACAGGCGTATCAAAAAAAGTTGAGCAGGCCATAAATAATTTAAAAGATAAAGGAATTTTGTTCGGAGTCTCCATCACGGTAACATCAGAGAATCAGGACAGCGTAACAGCTCCTGACTTTGTCAATTCATTACAGGAAAAAGGATGCGGACTGATTTTCTATGTGGAATATGTTCCTGTAGAAAATGACACAGACAGCCTGGTTTTAGACAAAAATCAGCTCAGTATCCTTGCGGAGCAGGTTGATGGCTTGCGGAAAAAGAATACCGTAATGATTATCCTGTCCTTCCCGGGAGATGAAGAAGCAATGGGAGGATGCCTGGCTGCGGGACGAGGCTTCTTTCACATCAATGCATCAGGAGGTGCCGAGCCATGTCCTTTCTCTCCATATTCTGAGATGAATTTAAAAGAACAATCACTCGTGAGCGTGCTGCAATCATCATTTTTTGAGAAGGTTCGTACAATAAGCGCATCCGAAGCAATTAATCATAAGGGTGGATGTACCTTGTTTCAATATGAAAAGGAAGTAATGCAAGCACTGAGGTAAATAAAAACACGAGGGGGTATCCAATTATCTTGCAATAGATTGTACCTCTGAATGTAATACAACATATAGAGGTGCATTTTTTTGCATTTATCATTGATTACTTTGTTTAAACATATTAAACTAATATGTAACAGAAAATACAAAATGTCGGAACATAAAAAAAACAGGGGTGAAATATTTTGGATAAAAAAACTTATGATTTGCTTGAAAAATATATGCTTGAATGTATGAATGACAGTGCTCATGACAAGGAGCATATATACAGAGTACTGTATGTTGCTTTGGATATTGCAGGATATGAAACTGATGTTGATTATGATGTGCTGATTTCCGCCTGTCTGCTGCATGACATCGGGCGAAAAGAACAATTTGAGAATCCTCAATTATGCCATGCCATTGCCGGCTCTGAAAAAGCGTATAAATTTTTAATTGCTGAAGGCATGGATGCCGAATATGCTGAAAATGTAAAAGCATGCATAAAAGCACACCGTTTTCGCTCCGAGTCTCAACCTGAAAGTATCGAAGCAAAAATATTATTTGACGCGGATAAGGTTGATATAACAGGTACTCTTGGTATTGCACGTACTTTATTATATAACGGACATATTTCCGAACCTCTTTATTCACTTACACCTGACGGACATGTTTCTGACGGCACAGCTGATAACTCACCATCATTTTTTCAGGAATATAAATATAAGCTCGAGAGTCTGTATAACAAATTTTACACAAAACGAGGAGCAGAAATAGCCGCAGAACGGCAAGCAGCAGCAATAGATTTTTATAATAACATGCTCCGCGAGGTACGAGCATCTTATGAAATTGGGCAGGACTTACTGTTCATGCACATAGATTAATTTCATTCATTAAACTCATATGATAAGGTATCTTTTTAGTTCTTTCCTGACACTGTATCTTTATTTATATTAAGAATTATGGTATACTAATCATAATATAAATTGTTGAACACAAGGAGAATTAATGGAAATAAAAAATATCGAGCAGATATCAGAAGAGTTTATCTGGAAGGATTCCATTGGGTTGATAACAAAGACATTAGGTGCTGCAGGCGGCAGTCAGAAATTTTATGTAAATATTGATTATGTTCCTCCAAAAGCATACAGTACAAAATATCACAGTCATTCTCAGCAGGAGGAATTCTTTATAGTTATTTCAGGCAATGGAACTCTGCGAATCAATGATGAGAAATTATCAGTAAAACAGGGAGATTTCTTTGCAAAACCGGCAGGGCAAAATATCGCTCATACATTTTATAACTCCGGCACTGAAAGTTTAGTTATCTTAGATATAGGAACCAACGAAAAGGAAGACACCTGCTACTATCCCGACGAGGATGTCTATTTGCAAAAATCAAATGAACAACGCCGTACTTTTCGAGGTTCATACCTGGATACACTGTGGACTTCAGAACCAAATACACAAATTGAGTAAAATTGTAAATAAAAACAAATTCCCTCATATAATTATATAGGGGGAATTTTTATGTTATATAGGACTTATAGGTTTTTCAAGAAAAATATTTTTATAATTATATTTATCGTATGTTTTTTGGTTGTTGTTTTTACTTTGATTGGTAAGTAATACTCCGCCTATGTCTCGGAAAAGGGCAAGCCGTGGGGGGCTCCCACGGCTTGAGGCAAAAAATTTAAGAGGCATTTATAAATTTTCATTTACAAATGTATTTATATTATATCCTATTTTGAGATTTTTTCAATATTTTTTTGTAAATTTTCTTTAGCCGTGCATTCTTCTGCCCCTGTTTCCCATTCTGATAACAGCATAATTATTTCTTATGATTTTTTCGGTCAGGCATCTGTTTTCTTCTAATATTCCCTTGAGAGCCATTACCACCAATAAAAAATAAAGGTAATTTTTATATATATAAATAATTACCATAAAACAGACCATAAAAAATGTATTGGTCATTATTATATAACGGCATACAGAATTCATATCCAAAAATATTTCTAAGATTGTCTTGCATATATTACCGCCGTCAAGAGGAACTATGGGAATCAGATTTACTATGCAGAGAAATATATTTATGTTTGCAAAATAATCATATGCGGTATCAGCAAATATAATGTACAGACAAAAATTCATAAGCGGTCCGGATAAGAACAGCACCATTTTTTTTACAAACATTATATTTTCTAAATCAGCATCAAAATTGAATCCAAACAAGGTTATTTTTACCTTGTGGAACTTGATTTTCAGCAAAACGGCGGACAGCAGATGTGCCGTTTCATGTGCTGTCAGTGCTATTAACAGGTGCATTTATCAGTTGATTTTGAACAGCTTTTCCGGATTTACCGATTCTCCGTTTTCCCATACTTCTATATGAAGGTTCCTGTTTTCTTCATTGAGAGCCCCTATGATGTCTCCCTTGGATACGCTGTCTCCTTCTTTGATAAAGCTCTGATGTATCTGCCCATAGATAATCATTCTGTCACCATCTTCTATAACGATGTAATTTGAGAATTTATCATTATTTCCTATCTGAATTACCTTGCCTTCGGAAACGGATTTTATGGACTGAGTATCGGAAACAATGTCTATACCATGATTATAGAAGGAGCTTTCATCTCCCTTGATCACTCCATAATTCTGATATATCTTTCCGCTTACAGGTGCCGCATATTCTGTCTTATTTCCTGACACATAAGATATCCTTTCTGTTATGTCGCCAAAAAATTCTTTTATCCCGCTTCCTATTTCCTCAGGCTTTATACTCTCTGTCATAATTTCATTTGCAGCATTTAAAAACTGCTTGGATAAATCTGTATCCAATTGTTTAGTAAGAATAACGGCACTTACAAGTAAAATGCTGAACAACACCTGCAGAGCTAATTTTTTATTTATATTTTCTTTTCTATGCAGCTTGATTCTTTTTTTTGTTATTTTATTCATCTCACCCACCCCTTCCCTACATTTTATTAAAATGTTACAAGCTTTATTACTAAATAATGTTAAATAAAAAAATACTTAAATAGTAAATTTACTACATAAGTATTTTTCTCTTTTTTTGTTTAATCTAAAAATTTGACAATATCATTAACGGCTCTGTTGAAGGGGTTGTCCTCAGCATCGAAAAGAAAGTCGTAAGCTGCTTCATTGTACTTTATATTTTCTTCAATTGTGGATTGAATCTTTGTCTCGGACAATTTTTGTATATCCTTTAATTTCATCATGGTTCCCCTTGACGCCTTTTTTTTGTTAAACTTATTTATAAGGACATATATGTTGCTGAAATTATACTTTTCGGCAATTGCCTTATCTGTATTTATTTCTTTGATACACGAAAAATCATTATTGTTAATTGTTATAATACTGTCCAATATGC
>JAFACY010000225.1 GCA_023425285.1 Bacillota bacterium | reverse complement strand
TTACTTTATAGCAAAAATATACTACAATAAAAATATAAAATTTTTTAAATATCGGAGATGATTATGATAAATAATTTCGTTCCTGTCTCGAGAATAATTGCAAATAGAATAAGTGATATGATTTTTATTGAAAAAAGATACATGCCGGGCGATAAATTACCCAGCGAAAAAATACTGTCCGATGAACTTGGCGTCAGCCGTACATCATTAAGAGAGGCAATTAAAATGCTTGTCGCAAATGGAGTACTGACAATTGAGAGAGGGCGCGGCACTTTTGTCACGGCTAATCCGAATTCTCAGAATGATCCCTTTGGAATATCTTACTTAGAAGATAAAAAAAAGCTAGTACTAAACTGGTTTGAAATGCGTCTGATATTTGAACCCGCTGTAGTAAAATTAGCAATCGAAAGAGCAACTGAAAGCGATATTGAAGAAATCATAAAATATGAGCAGGAAGCATTTACAGAAGCCACAAATAACAGGCCTTTTCAAGCAGCTGACCAGAAATTTCACGCAGCTATAGCAAAAGCAACGCATAATAATGTTATCGAATCAATGCTGCCGACGCTTGGAGCCGCTATAAAAGATGCTATAGATACCGCCTTTTATACCGGTAATTATAAGTTAGCTGTCGAAAACGCAATAATATATCACCGTATGATAGCCGACTTTATTAAAAACAGAGATGCTGACGGTGCTGCCTTAGCAATGTACTATCATATTAAAAGAGGGATGACTGATTTAAATTTATGATAGCAGCCTTCGCCCCACGGTATACAAACCCAAGCCGTTTCATGAGGAAATCTCACAGGAAGAAAAAACATGGGCTTTTGGAGCCTTTTCTTTCTCCGTTTTTCTCAATTTTTCACTGGGCAATTTTTTATTAAATTATATAAGAAAAAGACATTTAGGTTTTGTGTTCTAAATGTCTTTTGTATTCAAACTGAGAGAGCTTCTTGGTATACTTATAATATTACAGAGAAAATTTCAAATTTGTATATTTTACTCCAAATCCACTTTCCTTGAAAAAATATAGTATTCTCATTTTTCCAAACATAAAAGACTTTTCCTTTATGAATTACCGCGGTTGCACCTTTAACGTTTCCTAAAGCTTCTATGTTCAGCATATCGCATTTCATGATTTTCTGTACATCATTTTTTGTTAACTCCAAATTGTAATACCTCACAAATTTTAATTTATCCGATCTTCACCCCATGAGACTAAAGTTTTACACCCCATATCCGCTATTTGCCAGATATCTGTAAATTCCTTACAGTTGAAAAAATGTCTTCAAAGGCATTTGAACCAAGATAATCCTCATTTTTCAAATCAATATCCGAAAATACTTCGTCTGTATCCAGTACCGTATAAATATGGAAGGTTTCATTTATAGTTTTTATAAAACCACTTCTGGATATATCACCCTCAGAAGCTTGAACCGCAGATACAGGTACTACTATGAGCAATAAGGCTAAAAATAAAACTGTAAGTTTCTTCATAACATTCTCCTTCCGGCTCATTTGTATAAATGAGCAAACATCCTGCGTCCAAGAGACAAATAAGCCTGTTCTCAGACTGCAAGTGATGTATTGTATAAACTATTATACCACTGTTTAATGCAAATTTAAAAAATTAATACAAAGTCCGGAGGATCTGCTTCATAAAATACTGATGCTGTCAGAATCCTCTGATATAAAGGAAGTGTGGATTCAGGGACAAAGAGTATTACAGCTTCTTTTTTGGTGACTTTTTATTAAAAAACTCTCTCAACACATTAAAAGCTTCCTTGTTGCGTTTTGTCTTCCATCCGGGAAAGGCCTTCATCAGACGTTTTAAACCGAAGATATCCGCTTCAAGGAGTTCTTTATTAAGTGATTTTTTCATCTCCTCCAGTACCTCTCTGCGTCTTTGTACCATATTGGTCCATTCAGACTCCATTTCCTGCTTCGTCTGCTCGATTTTTTCCTCAAGCTTTTCTTTTTCCTGATTTATTTTTTCTTCAATCAATTCCTTTTTAGCAACAAGAGTTATGGTACCTGCCGCCAGACTCTCTCCCAGTTCATCTGAGGATTTCTTAATTCTGGCAGACAGTTCTTCTATACGCTCCATCCTTCTGTTCAGCTTGAAAATCGTATTGACTGTTGCAATAATATCAACTATATAGGCAGCAGTAAAGACAATCATGATGATTAATACAGGCACATGAGGAATAATATCCACAAGCCTTGATATCATTGGATGAATGCTGTCCACAACGATGAGACATGCCAAACCCCACATCAGTGAAAAAAGAGGGCAGATATATCCTCCTATATTAAACGGCACCTCCGAATAATCCCACCATCTCTGCTTGAATATCTTCTCCAATATAAAGCCCGTAATAAGTTCAAGCAAGCTTGTTACAAATACCGATCCCAGAAACAACAAAAATGGATTTCCATGAATGGGTGACAGCAGCCCTACAACTGTAATAACCCCAAATCCATAAATCGGACAGTATGGTCCGTTCAGAAATCCTCTGTTTACAAATTTTCCTTCCTTCAAGGCAGCATACACAACCTCGGTACACCACCCTAAAAAGGCATATATAATAAAGTACAGATATATTTTAGTTAACATTTTTGCTCCTTTTGTACATCCCGAAATTTAACTATGCAGCATCATGCAACTGCCATGCTTACTATATTCGACAATATTATACAGCTTTTAGGACATAAAAGACAGGATAATT
>JAFACY010000220.1 GCA_023425285.1 Bacillota bacterium | reverse complement strand
CTGCAAATATTTCAGAACTTGCTCATAAGGCTCAGAAATTCTTATCCCTGGCAAACCAATCCGGAGAAGGATGGTTTTTAACGGCAGAGATGATTGAACTGCTGGACAGCGGAGTTAACAACATTTTATGCTTACAGCCGTTTGCCTGCCTGCCCAACCACATAACGGGCAAGGGTATGATTAAAAAGCTTAAGGATGCTTATCCGATGTCAAACATAGTTCCTATTGACTATGATGCGGGTATAAGTGAGGTTAACCAGATAAACAGAATCAAGCTCATGCTGACAAATGCCGTAAGAAATATGAAACAAAACGAAAAGCGCTCCTCCGTGAGTTTAAGAAAAATAGAAGAAGACGCAGCCGTTGCATATGACATGAAAGTAAGTGAACAGGAAATTTAGGCGACTGTAAGTGAAAAAAGTGTAAGCCACGTCATCTAAGACGTGGCTTTATTTATCAGGATCTGTACGAGAGTTCTTCGGAAATTTTATTGGCTGTATTCATAACCACATCCTTAATCTGATCTATGTATTCCATAGTCATACGAGTCGTGGGTCCCGAAACACTTATACCTGCAACATATTTCCCCGTATAATCCTTTATACCTGCCGATAAACAGCGTGCCCCCAGTTCACATTCCTCATCATCCAGAGCATATCCTTTCTCTCTTATCCTTTCAAGCTCTGCAAGGAGCTCTTCTTTTGAGGTTATGGTGTTTGGTGTAAGAGCCTTGAGTCCCTTTGCTTCTATAATATGCTCAAGCTGCTTTAAATCATAATTCAACAGAATAAGCTTACCTATTCCCGTGCTGTGTATGGGAGCAAGCTTGCCTATGCGCTGAGTTATTTTGAGCATACCGTCAGGTCCGTCTATAACATCTATGTATACAATCTCCATGTCCTGTTCGATAGCCAGACAGACAGATTCATTGAATTCTTGTGCAAGCTCTGCAAGATATGGATGAGCAACATCTCTTATGCTTATTTGAGAGCTCACAAGGCTGCCTATGTGCATAAACTTCAGCGTAAGGGAATATCTTAAGCTTATCGAATCCTGACGGGCATATCCACACTTCATCAGCGTATTTAAAAACCTCAAAGTAGTGCTTGCAGGCATATCCACTCTCCGTGCTATATCCTGGAGCCTCAGACTCTCTTTGCTCTCAGCCATTGTTTCTATAATTTGCAGTACCTTTTCTACCGATTGATTGTTCTTAACTGATTTCTCGTTCACAAAACTCTCCTAAAATTATATTTTACATAGTGAAATTTTAGCATGTTACATTAAATAAATCAATAATTAATATTGACACTTAATTGTTTCTATAATATACTATAATTGAAATTAAATTTCATATAGTGAAATTATTATAAAGGAGTATATTATGAAAAACAAAAAATTAGTAATGATTCCCGGTCCTTCACCCACAGTTCGTTCTATTAATGACCAGATGGGAAGAGAAACAGTTGCATTCGGAGACCCCGAGTTTGTAAAAGATTTCAAAGAATTGGTTGTTGATTTAAAAAGCCTTTTAAAGGTTGAAGGTGAGTGCTTCGTTGTGGCAGGAACAGGTACTCTTGCAATGGAAATGGCAATTTCCAATGTTACGAAAAGAGGAGACAATGTACTTGTTGTTTCAAACGGCTTCTTCGGAGACAGATTTATTGAAATCTGCCAAAGAAAGGGACTGAATACGGATGTACTTCAGGCACCTTGGGGACAGGTGATTTCTCCTGCGGAAATCGAAGCAAAACTAAAAGAAAAAAATTATGCGGCAATTACCGTATCACATGTTGACACGGCAACAGGAGCAGTTGCACCAATACATGAAATAGGAAAAATCATTAAAAATTACCCCGACACTGTTTACATAGTTGACGGTGTTGCCGCAACGGCAGGTGAAAGAGAATATGTTGATGATTATGGAATAGACATATTGTTTACAGGTTCTCAGAAGGCATTTGGTGTTGCTCCGGGGCTTCTTATTTTATGGGCGGGAAAAAAGGCTCTTGAAAGAAGAAAAACATTGGGAACCATCCCTGAATACTATATTGACTTCGAAAAATGGATACCTATTATGAACGATCCTTCAAAATATTTTGCAACTCCTGCAGTAAATATGATATGGGCGCTGAAGGAATCCGTCAGATTAATAAACGAAGAAGGTGCAGAGGCAAGGTATGACCGACATTCAAAGGTCTCTGAAGCAATTAACAGTGCTCTTGAAGCATTAGGCTTCAAAATTCTTGCCGATGAAAAAAACAGATGTTCAACTCTTTCCGTTGTTTTATATCCTGAAGGAATCAATGATGCACAGTTCAGAAGCATAATTGCGGAAGAGGGAGTTATGGCTGCCGGTGCTTTAGCAGCTTATGCAGGAAAAGCATTCAGATTAGGACACATGGGAAATATTGATGACCACACGGTATATTCAGCAATTGCGGCAATAGAAAGAACACTTATTAAATTAAATTACACATATCAAAAAGGTATAGGCTTAAAAACACTGTTAGAAAAAATGTAACCCTCAAATAAAAAGGCACCTTACAGGGTGCTTTTTTATTGAGGGTTTGAGATTAATATTAATTATCCTGAATTACAGTACCGGTTAATCCGTTTAAAGCATCCATTGATTTATACAATGATGTTATTATGGATTTTCTTTCCGGATGTGATTTTACAAACTTAA
>JAFACY010000215.1 GCA_023425285.1 Bacillota bacterium | reverse complement strand
CAAAAGCTCTGGGCATAGAAATTCCGGAGGATATGCTGAAGGAGATTCAGATAATAGAATAAGAGCTATTGAGTAATATGGGAGGTACAAATTGAGCTTGACATCATTTATAGGAGCGATAGAGCTGGGACTGGTCTATTCGCTCCTGGCATTCGGAACATATATATCATTTAGAATATTGAACGTTGCTGATTTAACCGTGGACGGAAGCTTTGTCTTAGGGGCGGCGGCTTCGGCAGTGTTCACATTTTCAGGCAGTCCCATACTGGGGCTTATAACGGCAATTGCAGCGGGAGCACTGGCGGGAATTATCACCGCATTGCTTCAGACCAAGATGGGAATACAGCCCATACTGTCAGGTATACTTACCATGACGGGATTATATTCCATCAACCTTACCGTAATGGGTGGTAAGGCAAATATACCGCTGCTCAATAAAACAAGCATTTTTACCTATGCGGAGCAGATATTTCCTGGGAAAGGATACAAAATCGCCGCGCTTATTATAATCATAGCAGCAATATTTACAATTCTGAACTGGTTTTTCAGAACTCAGCTTGGACTTTCCATAAGAGCAACCGGAGACAATGAAGAAATGTGCAAGGCATCCTCCATAGATACTGACTTTATTAAAATTGTGGGATTTGCATTGTCAAACGCCATAGTTGCACTGTCGGGCGCACTGGTTGCACAGATGCAGCAGTCGGCAGATGTTAACATGGGAGCGGGAATGGTAGTAATAAGCTTTGCATCCATTATCATAGGAAGCACTATAATAAAAAACAAAAATATAACATTGGGACTTCTTTCTGTTATAGCGGGCTCACTGATATACAGATTTATTATTGCACTCATACTTACGACCAACTTTCCCCCGTCGTATCTGAAGCTGATATCATCACTGATTGTTATAACGGCACTTTCGTTCCCAAACATTAAAAAGAAAATGGCTGTAAGAAAGATGGAAAGGAGGGGACTGTATGCTAAAAATTGACTCGGTTCACAAGGTGTTCAATAAAAACACACTTGATGAATTTACCGCATTGAAAAGCTTAAGCCTCTCCGTCTCCGAAGGAGAATTTGTTACCATCATAGGTGGAAACGGCGCAGGAAAGTCCACCCTTTTCAATATAATTTCCGGCAGCATACTGTGTGATTCGGGATTGGTGGAGCTGGACGACATTGACATAACCTACATGCCCGTATACAAGCGTGCTTCCCATGTGGGCAGGATATTTCAGGACCCTATGAAGGGTACTGCCCCCAACCTTACTGTCGGAGAAAATCTAATCATCGCGTATATGAAGAGCATGAAGAAAAACAACATGAGCATTCCTTCAGGCAAGGACAAAAGTTACATCAGGGAGCGTCTGGCTGATTTGAAGCTGGGGCTGGAGGACAGAATAAACACAAAAATAGGTCTGCTTTCAGGGGGGCAGAGACAGGCGGTGGCATTAGTCATGGCAACGCTGGTTAAACCGAAGCTGCTGCTTCTGGATGAGCATACGGCAGCGCTGGACCCTGTCAGTGCAGAAGCGGTGATGGAGCTTACAAAAAAGATTGTAACGGAAAATAATATAACGACGCTGATGATTACACATAACATAACATCCGCCTTAGATTACGGAACCAGGACCATAATGATGGATATGGGAGAAATAAGTATTGACGTGCATGGAGAGGAAAGAAAAAAACTAACCGTTCAGGAGCTGGTTAGTCAGTATAAATAAATATTTCTTCAAATCCGCATTCGGGGCAGTTTACGGTTACCTCATAGGAATAAATGGAGAGCACCCTTACCTTGGTTGCCTCGCTGCCGTTTTCATCCTTGCCCTTGAATTTTACTTTTTTTTCTGCTTCGGGACCCTTAGCATAGTAATAATTATATCTTTTACCGCAGTTTTCGCATTTGCGTCTGCCTTTAACAGTTATCATCAGCTCACATCCTATTTAAATTTATGCAATAAAATTATATCGTTTTATAAAAAGATTTTCAAGATTAAATTGAAAAATCAAATTTTAGATGATAATATAAGGGTAATGTATTATTTAAAGGGAGGCAAAAAATGGATTGGATATGCGAAAAGAGTGCGCTGGGCGAAAATGCACTTCACAACTTACTGTTCAACAATAATCATGTTGAATTAAAAGAAAAATGCGAAGAGGGCTATTTGGAAACATCGGTTATTGAAACCGCAAAATTCAAGGAAGTAACTCCTTCATGGAATTCTAAGACCAATGTTGACAGCTCCGTCGAGCTGCTGATAAAAATAAGGGTGGAGAATGAATGGACACCTTATACCAGTTACGGCGTGTGGTCAACAGACGGAAACAACGCAGGTATCGAAGAGCGTGAAAAATATGATCTGATGAGAGTCACATGCGACAGGATATTTGTTAAGGATGACAAGCTTGGAGATGCTGTCCAGATCAAAGTAATATTAAAAGGAAACAAACCCGAGCTGAGACTGATTGCGTTCAGTACAGACGGAGGTGAGGATGAAGCAGTTGAAGGAAATTATATGAGAATTATTGAAAATGTTCCTTTGATTTCCCAGCTTGCAAGCGGTCATATGGACGCAGGTGTTATTTGCAGTCCAACTTCCCTGACAATGGCTTTGAAATTCCACGGTAAGGATGTTGAACTGGAGCAGGTTGCAAGAGGAACTCTTGATTCGGGCAACGGTGCCTACGGAAACTGGCCTCAGAATGTGGCAATGGCAGGCGAACTTGGAATGAGAGCATACACCAAGAGATGCAAGTCAATCAATCCGGTGAAAAACTTCATTGCCAAGGGTATTCCGGTTGTTGCATCCGTATGCATGCAGGACAAGAATCAGCTGAAAGGAGCCATATCGGCATTCCCAAGCGGACATCTCATGACTGTCGTGGGATTTGAAATAAAGGACGGAACAGAATACATCGTCGTAAACGACCCTGCTGCCGACACCGATGCAGAAGTAAGAAAATCCTACCTGCTTGACGAATGGGTAAGCGTGTGGAGACATTATATATACGCTGTAACTAAATAAAGTAAACAAATGAAAAAGATGAGATTCTCAGCTATGTTCAGGATGACGTGCCGTGTCATTCCGAGTGTCAGCGAGGAATCTCATCTTTTATATATTCACTTCCAGTAAATACGATGCTAAAATTATTTCTCCCTTGTATTGCTCTCTTGCCTGAGATACTAAGTCGTCTATGTTTCCGAAGTGGGGGAGATGAGTTAAAATCAGCTTTTTAACATTGGCTTTTCCGGCTAACATACCTGCCTGAGAGCTGTTTAAATGTCCTGCCTGCGTACCGTCCATGTGTGCATAAAAGCTGCATTCGGCAATCAATACATCTGAGTCCCTGAAGAAATCAGCCAGTCCGTCAAAATATGATGTATCGGAGGTAAAGGACAACACTTTACCGTCGCATACGATTTTAATGCTGTAGCTTAGGACGGGATGATTGTTTTTCAAAAAGCTTATTTCAAAGGGTCCCAAGCTCAGCACGCTGTCTTCGTTAAAGCTCTCTCCATAGGTATAGGTATCCCATTTCAAAAGCCTGAAAAATTCATCCTCCGGTGCATAAATGGGCAGAGGTTCATTTATTTCTCCAAGCAGCGTCTTTATCTGACGTGCATATTGCAGCGGTCCTATGTCGCAGCAATGGTCGTAATGATAGTGAGATATAAGCACGGAGTTTAAACTTCCTACATCCGTAACCTTCTGAACTGAGCTTATTACACCGCTGCCACATTCCAGCAGCAGCTTGTAATCGTCATGCTCTATTAAATATCCCGAGGTTGCTTCCCCTGCCTTGGGGAAACCTCCCCAGTGACCTATTATTGTAACCTTCATAATTGCACCTACATATTTTTAAACTGAGAATTGTATAACTCTGCGTAAATACCGTCATTGCCTATTAAATCCTCGTGTCTGCCTCTTTCTATTATGCCCTTGTCAGTTAAAACAATTATTTCATCGGCATTTTTTATGGTTGATAGTCTGTGGGCTACCACAACCGTAGTCCTTCCCTTTGACAGCTCCTCCAGTGAATTCTGTATAAGAAGCTCTGTTGCATTGTCAAGAGCCGAGGTTGCTTCGTCCAATATCAATATAGGAGGATTTTTCAAAAATACTCTCGCTATTGAAATTCTCTGTTTCTGCCCGCCTGAAAGCTTCACTCCGCGCTCACCCACATAGGTGTTGTAGCCCTCCGGTAGCGACATTATGAAATCATGGATGTTTGCCATTTTGGCTGCTGCATGCACTTCTTCTTCCGTTGAGTCAAATCTGCCGCACTGTATGTTGTCGGCTATGGTTCCCGTGAAAAGGAATACATCCTGCTGCACTATGCCTATATTTTTTCTCAGGGATTTTCTTGTGAAATCCTTTATGTTTATATCGTCTATATAAATGCTTCCTTCCTCAACCTCGTAAAAACGTGGTATCAGGTGACAGAGAGTTGTCTTTCCTCCTCCGGAGGGACCTACAAAGGCAACGGTCTTGCCCTGCTCGATATTGAAGGATATATCCTTCAGTATTTCCTTGTTGC
>JAFACY010000129.1 GCA_023425285.1 Bacillota bacterium | reverse complement strand
CCATATTTGATGAAGCATTTGACACAACCATAAAAAAATATGATGACATAACCTATAAGGTGCGAAGCATAATCAACGAAGCTGTCAATAACAAATAAAATAAAATGGAAAATTTAAGCGTATGCTGCTCAAGAAAAACTCGTTGAACAATGTAATGGTACATGTTATAATGTTACGATTTAATTATAAAATAAAGTTGTACCTCTTAATAAGTGTATTAAGACATTTGTTTTATGAATAAAATGGATATATAAGAATATTCAAGGAGAAGATAATGAATCAAAATTTCAAATCCATATATTTTATTGGCATTGGCGGAATAAGCATGAGCGCTTTGGCTGAAATAATGATCAGTGAGGAAGTTAAGGTTTCCGGTTCAGACAGGAGCAATTCTCACATAATCAAAAAGTTAATAGATAACGGTGCAAAGGTATACATAAATCATGACCGCGAGAACATTACTGGTGACATAGATCTTGTTGTATATACATCCGCAATTTCAAACGATAACCCCGAGCTGTTACGAGCCCAGGAATTAAATCTGAACATTATGGACAGGGCGGAGTTTTTAGGCTACATCATGAAAAACTATAAAAATGCCATCTGTGTTTCCGGCACACACGGAAAAACAACCACAACAGGCATGCTGTCTTCAATATTAATAGAAACAGAATTGCAGCCGACAATATTTCTCGGCGGTGAAATGGATTCTCTCGGAGGAAATTTGCTCAGAGGTTCATATGATCTGATGCTGACAGAAGCATGTGAATACAAAAGAAATTTTTTAAAATTCAATCCCACAATGGAAGTAATTCTGAATATAGAAGAGGATCACCTCGATTATTACAAGGATTTATCTGACATTGAGGACGCTTTTGTTGAATATGCCCATATGTTGCCTGAGACGGGACACCTGATAGTCAACGTTAAGCACAAGGAACTGTTTACCGGTTTAAAATGCAGTGTTGTCACATTTGGTCCTGACAGCAGTGCCGATTATTATCCCGAAAATATAGTACTTACTCCTGTCCCTTCATACGATTTAATGCATGATGGTAAGAAGCTTGCCGAAATCAGCCTGAAAATATTCGGGGAACACAACGTATCAAATTCCGTAGCTGCAGCGGCTGCCTGTATTTGTCTCGGAATTGATACAGAAACTATAAAGAGCGGACTGGGTAATTTCAAGGGCACTCACAGAAGATATGAGTACAAGGGAATGTATAACGGTGCCGCAATAATAGATGATTACGCACATCATCCTTCGGAAATGAAAGCAACATTAAAAACGGCAAAAACATATGCGGCAGGAAAAATTATAACTGTTTTTCAGCCTCATACCTTTACGAGAACCAAAAAATTATTGAATGAATTTGCTGACGGACTTCTGTTATCGGACGAAGTTATTTTACTGGACATATATGCTGCAAGAGAACCGGATACAGGTGAAATTCATTCCAAGGATATATTAAGCAAAATGAAAGAGCTGGGCAAGGATGGGCACTATGCCAAAAGCTTTGAGACTGCTGCAGGAATAATAAAATCCCTGGCAAATGAAGGAGATATAATAATCACAATGGGAGCCGGCAACGTAGATGAAGTAGCGTACCTGTTAACGATAGGTGAACAATAGCACAACGATTGTAAAAAAGGGGTGCACTTCAAAGTGCACCCATTAACTATTGTTCAATGGTCTCTTTTTGTCAGTGATTCAGCCAGTTTTGTCAGATATTTTGCCTTGTCGCCGAATATGCTTAATTGCTCGGTTGCTTCTTTTGTCAGTTGTTCAACCTCTCTTTGTGCTTCTTCTATTGATACGAAGGACAAGTAGGTAATTTTATCGTTGGCTATGTCGCTGCCTGTTTTTTTACCCAATTTCTCGAGCGTGCTTGTAACGTCCAATATATCGTCTTCTATCTGAAAGGCCAATCCTATTTTCGATGCAAAAACCTCCAGAGCTCTCAGCTGAGCTTCGTCTGCTCCACCCAATACAGCTCCTCCGATTATACTGCTTTTAATTATGGCACCGGTTTTTAATGAGTACATATATCTCAAATCTTCCAAGGTTTTTATTTTCTCATGCCCGGACATATCAACCACCTGTCCTCCGATCATGCCATTAGCTCCTGAAGCTGCCGCTATAATATTCAAGGCTTCTAAGCCTCTGATTTTCTCATCGAAATGCAAGCATGCATTAATACCTGTTTCAAAAGCCTTGTTCAGCAGACCGTCTCCTGCCAGTATGCCCATTGCTTCACCGTACTTTTTATGATTTGACAGTCTTCCTCTTCTGTAATCATCATTGTCCATAGCAGGTAAATCATCATGTATCAGAGAATATGTATGAATCATTTCCATCATACATGCAAACGGCATCACATGTGTTGAATCGTTCCTGAACAACTCATAGGACGCCAGTAATAAAACGGGTCTTAATCTCTTTCCTCCCGAAAGCAGGCTGTAATTCATTGCCTCATATATTACACCCTGAGGATTGTTCTCCTCAACGATAACATTTTTTATGTAGTCTTCCACATTGTTTATTTTATTTTTTAACCAACTGTTGAAATCCATGGTACCTCCGGATGTGAATCTTATTAAATCAATTGTATTCATTATACAGGAGATTATATATTTTGCATAGAAAAAAACCGGGGTTCCCGGTTTTTTGTTTTTAGCTGCCAGTTATATTCTTGTAACGTTAGCTGCTTGGTCTCCTCTGTTTCCTTGAGTAACATCAAAACTAACTTTTTGACCTTCCTCTAAAGTCTTGAATCCATCTCCCTGGATAGCTGAGAAATGTACGAATACGTCATTTCCATCTTCTTTTGTGATAAATCCAAATCCTTTTTCTGAGTTAAACCATTTAACTGTACCCTGTGCCATGAGTACCTCCTAAAAATTAATAATTATATTGCATTGTATAAAAAAATTCACACGCTTTTACATATTATATATACAGCAACCACATATAATATCTAAAAAACATGTGAAATCCATAAATACTCTGTAATACATATTTAGATTAGCACATAGACACTCATTTGTCAATATTTATTGCAGATTTTTTTATTGCTAATTATTTACAAAAACGTTTTTTGCAGTGCTTTTAGAAAAACGGAAAAACAATTGGGGTCAGTTCATTTCCGAACTGACCCCAATTGTTTTCTTACATTTTTCTTCTATCTATATATTCATCATATGTCATAGCTCTGTCTATCATACCGTCTTCAGTCAGCTCGATAATTCTGTTTGCAATTGTCTGAATGAACTGATGGTCGTGTGACGAGAACAGCACAATTTCCTTGAAGTCAATCAAACCGTTGTTTAATGCGGTTATTGATTCCAGATCCAGATGGTTTGTCGGCTGGTCAAGTACAAGAACATTAGATCCGGAAAGCATCATTCTCGAAAGCATGCATCGCACCCTTTCTCCTCCGGACAATACATTTGCAGGTTTCAGTGCATCATCTCCGGAGAACAGCATACGCCCCAAAAATCCTCTCAGGAAGCTTTCTGACTGATCCTCGGAGAACTGTCTCATCCAGTCAACGAGGTTCAACTTCACATCATCAAAAAATTCGGAGTTATCTTTAGGGAAATATGATTTGGTTATTGTTTGTCCCCACTTAATAGTTCCCGTATCCGGCTCCATTTCACCTGTCAATATTTTAAACAAGGTTGTCTGTGCAAGTTCATTTTCACCTATGAAGCATATTTTGTCATCTCTGTTAATTCTGAATGAAATATTCTTCAACACATCCATGCCGTCTATTTTCTTTGATAAGCCTTCAACCGTCAGTATTTCATTGCCTACCTCCCTGTCAGGAGTAAATTTAACGAACGGATATCTTCTGGATGATGCAGGCATTTCTTCAATTTCCAATTTCTCAAGGAGCTTTCTTCTTGATGTTGCTTGCTTGGATTTAGATTTGTTAGCAGAGAAACGCTGGATAAAGTTTTGTAAATCCTTGATTTTATCTTCTCTTTTTCTGTTCTGGTCTCTCATCAGCTGCTGCATCAACTGGCTTGATTCATACCAGAAGTCATAGTTGCCGACATACATTTTAATTTTTTTGTAATCTATATCAACTATATGTGTACAAACAGTATTCAAAAAGTGCCTGTCGTGGGATACAACAATTACAAGACCTTCAAAATCCAGCAGGAAGTCCTCCAGCCAGTCTATAGAATCAATATCCAGGTTGTTTGTAGGCTCGTCAAGGAGTATAATTCCCGGTCTGCCGAACAATGCCTGAGCAAGCATTACCTTGACCTTGTCACCGCCGTTTAAATCCCTCATATATGAATAATGCAGCTCCGTGCTTACGCCTAAACCCTGAAGTACCTGTGCAACTTCCGTTTCAGCATCCCAGCCGTTCATTTCGGAAAATTCTCCTTCAAGTTCAGAAGCCTTCACACCATCTTCATCGGTGAAATCTTCTTTTGCATACAGGGCGTCCTTTTCCTTCATTATTTCATACAACCTTTTGTTGCCCATTATAACTGTTTCCATAACGGAATAATCGTCGTACATAAAGTGGTCCTGTTTTAAAACGGACATTCTGACGTTATTTGGTATTACTATTTCTCCTGTGGTATAATCAATCTCTCCCGACAATATTTTCAGGAAAGTAGATTTTCCTGCCCCGTTTGCACCGATTACTCCGTAGCAGTTTCCCGGAACAAACTTTAAATTAACATCATTAAAAAGTTTACTTCCTCCAAATTGAAGCGATAAATTTGATACTGTAATCATTTAATCATTCCTTACCATATATATTATTTTTATCTATCAAAATTCAAACATTAAACAGAATATCACATATGAGTAGATATTGCAAGAAAAAAAGACGGCTTTTACCGTCTTATCTATAATAATCTATTTTTTATTCAAGAAGGATGGTATTTGGAAATCGAATGGATTCTCCTTTGATTTATCCTTTTCATCCTTACCGGTTACCTTAATGTCCTTCATCAACTTGTCGGCATTTTCACCGAAACCGGTTGCAATAACGGTAATTTTTATAGAATCTCCAATACTTTCGTCAATATTTGCTCCAAAAATTATATTTGCTTCCGGGTCCGCAGCTTCTTCTATCAGCTTAGCTGCTTCATTTACTTCATGGATACCCATGTTAGTTCCGCCTGTGATGTTTAACAACACGCCTCTTGCTCCGTTTATCGATGTTTCCAGCATCGGACTTTGAATAGCCTGCTTAACGGCATTCAACGCTCTGTTTTCACCTGTTGCCTGTCCTATACCCATGTGTGCCAGACCTTGGTTAGACATAATTGTTTCAACATCCGCAAAGTCCAAATTCATTATTGCCGGTATGGCAATTAAATCGGATATACCCTGGATACCCTGTCTCAATACATCATCTGCAAGCGAAAAGGCTTCAAGCATAGTTGTTTTCTTGTCTGAAATCTCAAGCAGCTTGTCATTAGGTATAACCACCAATGTATCTATACTTTCTTTTAATTTTTTCAAACCTAATTCAGCGTTCTTTGCTCTGCTTTTTCCTTCAAACATAAAAGGCTTTGTAACAACGGCAACAGTGAGTATGCCTTGCTGTTTTGCAATGCTTGCTATATAAGGTGCAGCACCTGTACCGGTTCCGCCTCCCATACCTGCCGTTATAAACACCATATCGGCTCCTTCAACCAACTCGGCAATATCCTGCTTGTTTTCTTCAGCCGCCCTCTCACCTATTTCAGGCTTTGAACCGGCACCGAGACCGTTGGTTAATTTTTCACCTATCTGGAATTTAATATCCGCCTTAGATGTGTACAATGCTTGCTTGTCCGTATTTACGCTGATAAAAGTTACGCCTCTGACTCCGGCATCTATCATTCTGTTAACGGCGTTATTTCCGCCTCCACCAACACCGATAACCTTTATATTGGCTAATCTTTCTGATGGTTCTTCAAATTGAAACATATATTGACCTCCTATAAAAAGAGAATTTTCTTCAGTATTTTAATATAATATATGCATTATATCATAAGCTTAATAATTTTCATACATATTTTTAAACGGTTTGTCCGTTTTTTTTCAATATTTTTTTATCATCCTCCGTTATAAGAGAAGACATATTTTTAATTGTGCTTTTCGAGCATAACGTTGATAATATTTCGTAAATTCTTATATATATTATTTCCGAATGCAAAAACAGCTGCCAGATATATAGGAAGTCCCAACTGTTCCCCCACATATCCCAATAACAATCCGAAGAACAAGTCACATGCTAAGTAAATAGTGCTTTTTTTTAATGTGAGCTCGCCTTTAACGTTATCGCTAAGCATATTAAAAATCACATTAATAATAGCAAGTATACCCAGTGAAATATATACTGCATATTCGGGACTGTAAATCAAATTTAAATTCATTCCCGCAATAATGCCAAGAACTACTCCCACTATAACATAAATCATACCAAGACCCTTACCTTTCTATGCTTGTTGCAAAATTTATCTGATAATCATCTCCATGGAATTTAGGAACCAATACATAAGTCTTTCTTGTAACAACCTCCATCCCATACTTATTTTTTAATTCATAAGCATATGTTCCCTCTTCATTAACAGCATCATACAATGCATCCATATCACCGATGGCACTTATTAAAAACGGAGCTGAAACTTTCTCTCCGTTTATACCAAGTAATGGACCTGCACAAACCACTTCTGATACATTGATAATTCTTTTGCTGTTGACCACTATTGCCTCTGCACCTGCTGCCTTTAAATCATTGAGCAATACGGTTATGTCAACATCGTGTATAAGCCTCTTCATTATATCAATGCTTTCATCCTCTATGGTGCTGTCCGAAACCGTCAGATATATCCCGGGTCCTCTTAAGTCAACAAATCCGCTGTATAGCTTGAGTCTTTCTATTTCAGAGTTTATACTCATTATATCGGCTGAATGCTGATTATTTTCATAGTCGTTGATATGTTTTTTTTGCTCAACTGTTTCTCTTTTCAGATTATCAACAACTGTCCTCATATCTGCGATGATTTTTTCGTATTTATCCAAATCCTTTATAAGATATACTGTGTTTTCATCTATTTTCAAATCTACGCCGCTTACTACCACACTGGATGCAATTAAAACAAGAAGAAACAACAAAATATTTTGTATATTAAGTTTTATGGCAATCTCCTCCGTTCCTGTTACATATCTTCATCTTCCGCATATACGGGAATTGCGTATTTAAACTTTATCTCACCCTCATAGCGATTGATAAAAACCTCATCAGAGTTTTCAATTTCAACTGTATAGCCGATATTTTCAAGCTGTGTAATAATTCCTCCCACAAAATTCAGAGATGCTTCAATTGTATTAGGAAATCCTATGGCCTTTATTTCTAAAGGAAGCACCATTGCAACACCGTTAATGTTGATGTGATCAAGCACCGGGACAATTTCCGTAAATGTGGTATATCTCTGACCGTTAATGGAGATTGCTTCCACCGCAGCATTATTTAAGTAGCTTATCAACGCAAGTATGTACTGATGACCGTAGGCTATGCTTGCAGCATTCGGCTCTGCATCTATGGTGATAATTGTACCTCTGCCCTTGACATCATATAAGCCGGATAAAACCTTAAGTTTTTTCAGCTCTTCTTCCAGTTTTTTAATTTCTTCTTCTTTTTTCTCGTATTCTTCTTCGTTTTTCTTTGAAATCTCTTTAAGCTGATCCAATTCTTCTCTCAGTTTATTTTTTTCAAGAGTCAGAGTTGCAAGCTCACTGTTGAGTTCAGATGCTTTGTTGTGAAAAGTTTCATTTCCCAAGACATTATTTGTCGTACGGATCTGAGTCATTAATATAATCCCCAAAATGACACTTACCATTAACAACATGATTTTCTGCCACAATTTATTCATTATATTCCTCCATGTTAAAGTCCTCTGCGTATATTGTGATATCCCCTTTGGTAAAATCTATAAGCCCGTTGAAAACCGGCAAATTATTATTCAATCTTTCATTGATTATTTTCATGGCAAATACTGCCTGATACTTAACATCCTCGCTAAGCTTCATTTTAATGAATGTGCCATATTTTGTTTCCAATAAAATGCTGTTGTTTTTATCAGCCCAAAGATTCGTTACGGTTTCAGAATCAAATTCGCTTTCTATGTAATCAATTGCTTCAAAAATACTGTTAACATCATCTATATCGGCGAATTTAATTTCTTCTCCTACATTGTATAATACATTAGTTAAACTTTCAATAGTTTTTAGTTGATTATTTGCTATATCCGTCTTTAAAACAATTCCGTTTTTATCCGTTATAATGAAATTATTATTGTAAAAAATCTGGTACTTTTCCTGTCTTTCGGTTATATGTATGTAAATTTTATTTGGCAGCTCGTACACCACCCTTGCATGCTCAACATAAACCTGCTGCTGGAGCTTTTCCTTCACATCACTTCTGTCAATGCTGAATAATTTTACACCGGTTTCTATTTCTGAATTGTCCACTATAAACTTAGTGTCATACACTGCGTTTCCGTCAACATTGACCTCTGCCACACTGAAGTAATCCGTTTCATAATAAACATAATAAATACAAAAAACAACAATTACAGCAGCCGTTATAAAAGCTGCTGTACTGACGAATAGCTTTCTGAACTTTCTTTTTTTCTTCTTTCGTTTTTTTGTTGCTTTTTCTTTCGCCATAGCAATCCTTTTCGCTTTTTGTCATCCTGAGCGTAAGCGAAGAATCTCAGGATGACGAATACTTAAACTTCTGTTATAATTACACCTAACTTCTGTAATTTACTGACAAACTTTTCATATCCTCTGTTTATGTGATGAATGTTATTTATTTTAGTGGTTCCTTCTGCTCCCAGGGCTGCAATAACCAGCGCAGCTCCGCCTCTTAAATCCTTTGACTCAACCTCTGCGCCTGTAAGCCTTTCCACACCCTCAACCACTGCGACTCTCCCTATGGTTGTGATGTTTGCCCCCATTTTCTGGAGCTCGGGAACGTGCTTGAATCTGCTGTCAAATACAGTTTCTTCAATAATTGTTATGCCGTTTGCAGTCGTCATGGAAGCCATGAACTGCGCCTGCATATCCGTCGGAAATCCCGGATACGGCTGCGTTGTTACCTTTTCTATGGCATTTAATCTGCCATTGTTTCTTATAGCAATTGTTCCGTATGTTTCTCTTATTTCACATCCGGCATCTTCATAAATTGAGGTTATTGACTTAAAATGAGATTTCTCAATGTTTCTTATGTAAATTTTGCTCTTCATCGATGCAGCTGCACTCAAATAAGTTCCTGCCTCAATACGGTCGGACATAATTTTATATTCAACAGTTTCTGTATTTTCAATATTTTTTCCTTCAATAGTAATAATACCGGTGCCTGCACCGCTTACTTCGTATCCGCATACATTTAAAAAATTCTGCAAATCAACAATTTCAGGCTCTCTTGCCGGATTGTAAATTGTAGTTTTTCCTGAAACACCCACAGCATACAGCATTATATTTTCTGTGGCACCGACACTCGGATAGTCAAGAGAAATTTCAATTCCCTGAGGTTCTTTTACAGTTCCTATCAACAAGCCATTTTTTTCAATTATTTCCACACCTAATTTTCTTAATCCCTTCAGGTGCATGTCAATGGGTCTGAGACCTATTTCGCACCCGCCGGGATAAGCAATTTCCACATTGCCTGTCCTTTGAAGCACAGCGCCCATTAAAATTATAGATGACCTTATTTTCCTTACAAGCTTTTCCGGAACCTTGCAGGTATTAAGGCCTCTCGTATCAACCAATGCAACACCGCTGTCATACTGAATCGTACATCCCATGGTGCGCAGTATATCAAACATATCCTTTACATCTTCTATATCAGGTATATTCTCGAGAATATATTCTCTCGGGGCTATAACTGTACTTGCTATTATTGGAAGTGCGGCATTTTTGGATCCGCCGATATCGACTATACCTTCTAAACCGTTACTTCCCTGAATAATAAAACTTCCCATCTTTATCCCTCCGCAACAAGTATTACATATAATATGTTATGCAAAGTTTAATTACTTGTTACTTCCGGATTTACCGCACTAATTTTACCATCAATTCATATATTTTATTTTCCACGTCTGTATTTCCCATTCTCTTGGAATTCAAAGCCATAGTCTTCAATAAATTCTTATTATTAATAATTTCCTCTATAGCCGAAATAAGCTCTCTGCCCGATAAATCTTTTTCCAAAATTACTTTTGCGGCGCCTTCCTTTTCCAATGCTCTCGCATTGTATTCCTGATGGTTTTCCGCAGTATATGTCTTGGGTATAAGTATGGACGGAACTCCGAGCAAGGTTATTTCCGCTATTGTTATTGCACCGGAGCTTCCTATAACTATATCCGCCCCGGACAATGCAGTTGCTGCGTCATACATATAATCCTTAATTTCTATATTTTCGCCTAATATTATTTTTTCCTCTTTAATTTTATCCATAAATCCACCATACAGTTTTTTGCCTGTTACGTGAATAATCCTGACATCATCCTGCCCGTTGTATCTTTTTATAACATCAATTATTGCTTCATTCAGGCTTATCTGACCGCCGCTTCCTCCAAACGAATATATCAATATGTCTTTTGTCTTCAAACCCAGCATCGCTCTGGATTTTCTTCTGTCGGCATTCAATATATCTTTTCTGACAGGATTTCCAACCAATACAAGCTTAGCTTTAAGCTGCTTTGGAAAATATTTTTCAGCTTCGATGAAGCTTATAGCCACAACATCTGCCATTCTTGCCAGCATTCTGTTTGTAACGCCCGGAAAAACATTCTGCTCATGGATCATTGAGGGTATTTTTTTTAAGCTTGCTGCCAGTACAACGGGACCGCACACGTATCCTCCCGTTCCCACAACTATGTCCGGCTTAAAATCATTTATGATTTTTGTTGCTTCAACAACTCCCTTAAAAGATGCAAAAAGAGTCTTTATATTTTCTATGCTTATTTTTCTCCGCAGAAATTTTGCGGTGACATATTTAAATTCGAAGCCTTCCTTAGGAACAAGCTCGCTTTCAAGCCCGGTCTTTGTCCCTACATACAAGACTACGTTGGATGGATCCTGCTGCCTGACTTTTTGTGCAATTGCCAATGCAGGATTGATGTGTCCGCCGGTTCCTCCGCCTGTAATAAGTACTCTCATATTTAACTCCTGTATGTATTTGAATATTTTGATATATTCAACAATATGCCCATGGATAACAATAAAAACATCAGCGAAGAACCTCCTGCACTTATGAAGGGCAGTGCTCTTCCCGTCGGAGGCATTGATGATGTTGCAACCGCAACGTGAATTAAAAACTGTAATAATACCAGTGTTGTTATACCAAGTGCTATCTGACTTCCAAAAAAATCATCTGTGTTCATGGAAACTCTTAACCCTCTCCATGCAAAAATAACAAAACCTAAAATTACAAATACACATCCGATGAAGCCAAGCTCTTCTCCTATTATTGAAAAAATAAAGTCATTGTATGCTTCAGGCAGATGGAAAAATTTTTGTCTGCTTTTTCCTATACCCATACCGAACAACCCACCTGTTCCCAATGCATAAAGTGACTGAATTATCTGATATCCTTCGTCCAGTGGATATTTAAAAGGGTCGAAAAATACAATAATTCTTGTTATTCTGTATGTTTCCATGGAAATTAAAACTACGACACCTGCAACCGCAAGCAGGAAAAGTACAAATAAATGTGATATTTTTGCTCCCGCACAAAAGAACATCACCATCAATGTTCCTCCCAATATTATTGCCGTGCTTAAGTCATCCTGTATGGCAATAAGCAGACAAAAAAATCCGATTAACATCATTGAAGGGAAAAAACCCTTTGTCAGGGAACCCATATTTTTTCTGTTCTTGTCAAAATAATAGGCCATGTACAAAACTCCGCCTATTTTTATTATTTCCGAGGGCTGCAATGATATGCCCCCTATAATAATCCACCTTTGGGCACCATTGGAAGCAATACCAAGGATTACGGTAAGCAGTGCAAAGCCGGCACACGTTATTAAAATAACCTTATTAAATTTTGCATAAATCTTATAAGGTATATTGGCTATAAAAATCATCCCGACAAAGCCCGCAACTGCCGCAATTACCTGTTTTTTCAAAAAATAAAAGGGATCCTTGCCGAATTTATAATATCCGTCAGGAAAGCTTGAGCTATAAACCATCAAAAAACCGAAGAGTACCAATACTACAACTACAAATACCAATACCCAGTCCATAGAAGTTTTTCTACTTTGCTTTTGTGCCGTTCCTTCCATAATAGTCTACCCTCTCCTTAAAATCTCTTCCTCTAACTTCAAAATTAGGATACATGCCCCAGCTTGCGCATGCGGGGGACAGCACGACATTATCCCCATATGTACTCAATTCAAAGCACTTTTTAACTGCTTCATCCATGTTTTCCACTCTGTATATATCTGTAAAACCGTAGCTTCTTGCGCATGCTTCTATTTTATCTGCCGTCTGTCCGAGCAGGACCAGGCTTTTGACCTTATCACCAAAGCTTTTGATGAAATCATCGTAGGAAGAATCCTTGTCATAGCCGCCTGCTATTAAAATTATGGGTTTTTCTATACCCTGGACGGCCTTGATGGATGCATCGGGATTTGTTCCCTTTGAATCGTTGTAAAATTTCACACCGTTATATTCAGCGCAAAATTCCAGTCTATGTTCCACGCCCTTAAAATTTTTCAGAACATCCGATATAATTTCCGTGCCTATTCCCAAGCTCAAGGCCGCACCTGCAGCACACATGGCATTTTCTAAATTGTGCTTTCCGGGTATGAATATATCATTTATATTTATAATAATTTCTGTTTTTCCGTCATGAGTATACGCCATTTTCTCGTCCTGCACATAGATTCCTTCATCCAATATGCGTTCGGAGCTGAAAAATATTTTTTTGGCTTTAATTTTATCACGGAAGCTCATTATTGTTTCATCTTCGTAATTTAATACTGCATAATCATTTTCATCCTGATTCATCGCATTTTTAAATTTTGCGTCAATATAATTTTCATATGTATGGTGAAAATCAATATGATCGGGAGTTATGTTTGTTATAACCGACACGTGAGGCTTGTAATCAATTGTTCCCGCAAGCTGAAAACTGCTGACTTCAGCAACAAGCACATCATCCTTTCCGGAGTTAAGAGCATCATAGAACATTCCGAAGCCTATATTGCCGGTAATTTTATAACTCTTCCCGCTTTCCTTTACGATTTCACCGATCAGGGTCGTAGTGGTTGTTTTTCCGTTCGTTCCGGTTACGGAAACTATTGTTGCGTCCGTAATATTATAAGCAGCCTCAATATCACTTATAATTTTTATGCTTCTTTCTGCAAGCTCCGCTATAATCGGCACTTCATACTTTATGCCCGGACTTTTGATAGCCAAATCAAGTATTTCAAAATTTATTTTTTCTATTTCATCGTTTCCAAAAAAATATGATGCTTCTATTCCTTCAAGCTCATGCAGCTTCTCGGTGCATTTTTCCCTGGGAGATTCATCATATACAAATATATGTGCTCCTAATTTATTTAAACCCTTGATGCATGCTATGCCGGAAACACCAAGTCCCACAACAAGTATATTTTTATTTTTCATTCAAGTACCTCGCTATCCTTAAAAAGCCCATTAATATTGTATGTTATCTATACAGAATAAATGCCTATAAATGCTAGTATGACCGTTACGATCCAGAAAACCGCAACTACTTTTGTTTCCTTCCAGCCGCTCATTTCATAATGATGGTGCAGCGGAGCCATTTTAAAAACTCTTCTTTTCGTTCTTTTATAATGAAGGACCTGTATAATCACGGAAAGTGCCTCGGCAAAATAAATGCCTCCGATTATGGGAATAAGTAAAACCATGTTAGACAGAACAGCTATCACTGATACGGCACCACCCAATGCCAGCGAACCGGTATCTCCCATAAAGACCCTGGCAGGATTTGCATTATGCTTTAAAAATCCGAGACATGAACCCGAAACAGCAGCGGCAAAAACAGCTATACCGACATACATGGGATTTATATCTTTCATACTGTTTGCTATCAGACTGAATGCAGCCATAACTATCAGCGTAACTCCCGTATTCAGTCCGTCCAATCCATCGGTCAGATTCACAGCATTAACAATTCCCAATATTACAAATAAAACAAATGGTATATATAAAATTCCTAAATCTATGTATGTATTGATGAATGGAATTATCAGCTTAGTTCCGTGTACACTGTATCTTGAACCGTACAGCGCCAGCAGAAAAGCAAATATAAACTGCCCGATAATTTTCTGATATGCCCTCAAGCCTAAATTTTGTTTAAGTACAACCTTCAGATAATCATCTATAAATCCTATAAGTCCGAAGGCAACGGTGAAGAACAATCCCGCCCACACCTCCTGAGTGTAGTAGCCGCTGGTAAACAATGAAATTATAACTGCCAAAACAATAATAATTCCACCCATGGTAGGAGTTCCAGCTTTTGATAAATGACTTTTAGGCCCCTCCTCCCGGATGCTTTGTCCTACTTTCAGTCTCTTCAATACCGGGATTATAACCGGTCCGAGAAAGATAGCTATGAGAAAAGATACAATTATTACTCTTAATATTTGTCCGTTTGCTTGCATGTATAAGTACTCCTTATTTATATCTATCTAATCGGGACATTCCTCTTTCTCCAAAGTCTATCCCTATACAAGAGGTGTGTCCCTTTCCTTATTACATTGACAATCCCCTTTTTCTCTCAACATCCTTAATTGCATTCTTGGCAATAGTGCCCTCATCATACGGAACTTTTTCTGTTCCCATATCCTGATATGGTTCAGTCGATTTTCCTGCAAGTAATATTACATCCTTGCTCTTTGATTTGTCAATAGCATAATAAATTGCTTTGTCTCTCTCTATGATAATTTCATACTTGCCGTTATATTTTTTTACACCTTCAGCTATTTCAAGACATATTTCGTAGGGATCTTCAAATCTCGGATTGTCGGATGTAAGTATGCTTAAGTCGCAATATTTACCCGCAATTTCACCCATGGGGGCTCTTCTTGACAAATCTCTTTCTCCTCCGGCACCAAACATAACTATTTTTCTGCCTTCCGCAAATTCATCTATGGTTTCCATAACCTTTTGCAAGCCGTCCGGAGTGTGTGCAAAATCCAATATAATGATGCAGTCAAGCTTATTTTCAAGCATTTCAAATCTGCCTATAACACCCTTGATTTTATCCAGAGCTTCAATTATATCATCGATATTTATTCCTAACGACCATGCAGCTCCAAGAGATCCGAGAGCATTTAAAACACTGAACTTACCCGGCGTATTAACATGAACCTTTTTAACACTGCCATCTATTGTCAGCTCAAAATCAGTCCCTCTCATTGTAGTAACCAGGTTGCCTGCCTTTATGTCTGCAGCATTGGCTATGCCTATGGAAACGGCACTGACACCTTCTTCCTTAAGCTCCTTATATAATCTTGCTCCGTATTCATCATCAACGTTTATGATATTATTTATCTTAGTTATGTGAAATAGTTTTTTCTTTGCCTGATAATAGTTCTCCATAGTCTTATGAAAATCAAGGTGATCTCTCGTTAAATTTGTAAAAATGCCAACATCAATGGATATATTGTCCACTCTGTTTAACTCTAAGGCGTGAGAAGAAACCTCGATAAAGCATTGTTTTATGTCTCTTTCCACCATTTTTGAAAAATATTTCTGCAAATCAACAGCTTCGGGAGTTGTATTGTCAACCTTTATTTTTTCTCCCTCTATCAGTACGCCCATAGTTCCCACAATACCGGATTTCTCGCCTAAATAATCATAAATTCCCTTAAGCAGGTATGTGGTGCTGGTTTTTCCGTTTGTTCCGGTAACTCCGACTATGTTCATCCTTTCGGAAGGACGTCCGTATATTATGTTTGC
>JAFACY010000094.1 GCA_023425285.1 Bacillota bacterium | reverse complement strand
GGTGTGAATAGCGTGCCGCAAGGTTGATGTCATGAAGCACCATTACAATTGTAATATTCAGCTGTTCACCGAGACTCTTTATCATTTCCATAACCTCAAGCTGGTAGCCGATGTCCAGATATGTAATAGGCTCGTCCAGAACCAGAATTTCCGGCTGCTGACAGATTATCATGGCTATCCACGCACGCTGTCTCTCACCTCCTGACAATGATGTCAGAACCCGGTTCGACAAGTGAGTCAGTCCTGTTAACTCAATAGTTTCGTCTATTACCGCACGGTCATGCTTCGTAAGCCCGCCTGTGAATTTTTTGTGAGGATAGCGACCGTAGGAAACAAGCGTCTTAACATCGATATCAGAGGGAGATTGATGCACCTGAGGCAGGTAGGCAATTCTTTTTGCCAGCTCCTTCGGATTATATTTCCGTATTGGCTTATCGCTGAAAAAAACTTCGCCCTTTTCAGGTACAACAACACGTGGTATCGTCTTGAGCAAGCTCGATTTACCGCATCCGTTTGAGCCGATTATTGTAGTTGTCTTACCCTTGGGAAATTCAATGTTCACATCTTCGACAACCAGGCTTTTACCATATTTTATTGTTACATCCTTAAATCCAAAATACATAATATACCTCATTCCCAGTCTTGTTTCCTAATTTGTTGTCTTGCTTCTCAGAAGATACAAAAAAAATGGTGCGCCGATAAAAGAAATAACTATACTCACAGAAATCTCTCCTATGGGCAGAATTGTCCTGCCAATCAAATCACACAGCACCACCAGCGAATAGCCCAGCGTTATGGATGCAGGCAGCAGATATTTATAATCCGAGCCCACTATCAGTCTTGCTATGTGTGGTACTATCAATCCTACGAAATTTATCAGCCCTGATATTGATATTGCCGCTCCCGATAGAAGCGATGAAACAACTATCAGTAAAAATCTGAAGCGCTCCGTCCTCACACCCAATGAATTTGACATTTCGTCTCCCAGCATCAAGATGTTCATTTTTGACGGAAGAAAGAGACAAACAATTATCCCAACTATCACATAGGGAAAAATAAGATTAATGTGCTTCCACGCAACGCCGTTTAAGCTTCCCACCAAAAATCCGGTTGCATTGAGGATTCTGTCAGGAAAAAAGCTGCGTATAATATCGTTAAATGCTCCGAACACGGCCGATACGGCCATACCCGATAAAATCATCTTGACAGGGCTTACTCCCTTTTCAAAGGCAAGCAGGTAAATCCCCATGGTCGTAAGAAATGCTCCCGCAATCGCTCCTACGGGAAGCAAGTAAAATAAATGCGGAAATACAACCAGGGTAAGGTATCCGATGAAGCTTGCACCGCTGGTAACACCTATGGTGGACGGTGATGCAAGATGATTTCTCATAACTCCCTGCAATAAACATCCTGCAAGTGACAGGCAAATACCTACCATACCGCCGCCGATAATTCTGGGCAGTCTTACATTCCATATGATCAGTCTCGCTGCGGAATCATCCGCTACAAATATTGCCTTCAAGGACTCCTGAACGTTAAATGATGCAGAGCCCATACATACTGAGGCTATTGATGCGGTTATCCCGATTATAAGAAATATTATTATTGCTATTATTTTTATGTAATTTTTTTGTGCAACCTGCATGTTCATCGAATACCTCTCAACCTTTACTAAATATAAACAGTCATAAAAAAACACACCTCTTGGGGGTGTGCTGTGCATACAATATGTATCAGTACAATATCTCCATCCCCGAGATCTGATTATTCGTTTATGGCAGGTCTCCTGACTCGTCATCATCCTAAGATACTCCTTCCCGCTTGCGCAGTGGATCAGTACCTTCGTCAGACTTACAGTAGTGGGTGCTGTTCAGGATTTTCACCTGATTCCCTATTAATACACTTTGTAACCATCAAACTTATTATTAAATTTTACTAAGCTATAATATCATATCCTGTAGAAGCTTGCAACTAAATTTCACTAAATTTCTTCCGCAACCAACCTTTTCTTGTTAATATTATTGCTCTTTTTCCCTTCAGCAGATCCGTGAGTATATCCTATAACATCAAATTCCTTGGACAATTCATCAACAAACTCCTGATAATGCTCACACTTGCTCCTGATGCATGATGATAAATGAATGGTATCGGCATCAGCCTTTTTAAATTTTTCAATTTTAACCAAGAGACTTTCCATGGGAGCCTCATCGCAACCATTACAGCTGTTAAATGCCACCAGCTTATATTCTGATTCATCGTAAATGCTGAAAGAGTCTTTATTTTCATTAAATGCTCTCATGCATCCATTTGCTGTACATTTTTTCGCAACATTTCCGCAAACATAAATTCCTATTTTTTTCATATAACTCTGTTATCCTGACCTTTATTTTGATTTAACTATTCTAACATATATGCAACAAAAAACAAGTATAACAAAATTTGCCATACTTGTTTTTTATTAACTATATACTATCTGCCGGAGATTTCTCCGTCATCACATGACAATCCTTATTGCATTCTTTATTGCATTGCTTATTTGTATTTGCTCTGTGATTGAAGCAGCACATGGCACAAAGAGTGTCCAGACTTACAACATGCTCTATAGCACAGGTATCCAATTTTGCAGTTTCTGTATTTACCTCCAGAATGTCTGTCAGAAACCCTTGTATGATCTTACACTTGTCCATTATGGATATGACATGTCGTTCTCCTTCCTGTGTAAGAAAAACCTGTCTTCGCTCATCCTTAATCACCAGTTTTTCGTCGGCTAACCTGCTCATGGCAATGCTGGCACTTGCCTTTGATACATCCAGCTTTTCCGCAATATCAACTATACGCACACTTCTGTCTCCGCTGTTAAATGACAGCTCGTAAACAGCCTTGATGTAATGTGCCTGAGATGTTGTAAGATTTTTCATAGGATCAATCCTCCTCTTTCTCTTGTTCCTGAATGGCATTAAGCCACAAATCTACCAGATGAAGCGCTCCGCGAAAGCCCACAAATGGCGGAACATATGGGTTAAACCTGTACTGTGTATCCGGATTTGAAATCTGTAATGTCCTGCTGCGTCCGGACCACTCCAACGCTTCACCGCTCACCATTAACAATCCCTTATTTTGTGCCTTTATTGCCTGTGTCCATTGTTCCTCGGAAAAATAAGGTATTTTATCACTGGCCATATGGGGATTGTCACACCAGCATGTACCTTTAGGCAAAGATAGCTCATCACAGCCAAATCTCAGAATCCCCCGCACCACATCGGCATGAGCTCCAACAGAAAGTCTGACTTCATCGCCATGATCCTGTACCACATGCCTCAGTGTGGGAAAAATATCTCTGTACAGTCTTTCCCACTCTTCGCGTTCATTTTTTATAAAATTACTGTCGGGATATATGTTCAAAAGCTGAGATATTTTCTCAATCCAATCCAAGGTTCCTTTAACTCCATAAGGTCTGTCTGCCAGGTACTGCGTACCGAATCTCTCTAAAAGATGCTTCGCCGCACTTTCTCCTTCTCTTCGTATAACGATATTCAAATGAGCTCCGCCCATATTTTCAATATCTGACACGGAAGTATCGGAGGTCAGCACACACAGCGGATTCATGCCAAAAGCACCCTTCATGATACGGATAATTTCAGCGGCATCAGCCTGAAATCGAAACAGGTCTGCGCATGAGCCTATGATGTTGAAGGTGGGCTGCTTTGTCCCTTCACTATCCTTCGGCAACACCTGTACAAGACGTAAAAGCGCACCCTCAACTCCCTGATACTGAGTTGCTTCAAAGCCTCCGTTACCAAACGGAATCAGGACAGTATCAGGATATTCCTCCTGCAATACCTTTGCCTCGGCAAAAAGATCTGTGCCAATAACCTGCGGGATAGAAGATGGCAGCAAAAATATAACCTTTGGATTGTCATGCTCCACAACATGAGCAACCGTTGCAGCCAATTTATTGGTTCCCCCCAGAGCTATATCCGTTTCATCTATGTGCGTGGAATAGCGTTTTGCGGCATTTCTGACCCCGGTATTTTTCAGACTCACTCCGCTGTACAGCATATGTCCCATACAGCCAAATTCAACGATGGCTGAATCTCTGACAGATGAGAGGGCCCAAAGAGTCCCCATACGTCCTGAGGGTACAGGCTTGAATCTATGCAGTCCCATATATTTTTTCTCCTTTTCCGTTTATTCCGTCTTTGTCCAATACATTAAATGTTTGCGACAGTATTTTTATGGTCAGATCATATCCGATAACTCCGTAAAGCTTCATCATATTCTCCACATTGAGAACAGTCTTGTTCCATGGCGGTAAATTTCCAAAGCATATGTCCGGATTCAGATTTTTGATGACAGTCATATCTGATTCTGCATCAACCATCCTGCAGACAGCCGGATTCTGTCCCAGTGCAAGCAGAGCTTTTGAATGCATCTTATCCTCGGGATAAAACTCCTCCATATGAATAAGCAAAGGCTCCATACCAAAGCCCACAAGATATGTTGCGAGAGCAAGCGGCATACTTACGCCAAGGGAACATACATATTTCAGTCCCCATAACCTCTCTGATGCTGCTTGTTCTGATTCGAGCGCCTTTTTACGTTCCTCTGTAAATTCATCCTTCCATACAAAACCAAACATATTTGCAATTTCTTCATAAGCTCTGTCAATACCCTCAACAGAAAAAACAGTGTGGAGAGAAACATACGGAATACCGAATTCTCGTTCCATACGTACAGCCATAGGCTGAGCATATGGTGAAACCACCAGATTTAAAACAGCATCGGGTGCTGTCCGGATGTCGTCCAGCGATGCTCCCGGTGCGATATAGCGAAGCTTCAGGCCTTTGTTTTCAAGCTGAATAAATAAGGAAGGCAGGGGTATATGTTCCTCCCTGGGATTACGTCCCAGCACATTAATCTGTAAAGGATTTTTCCTTTGATTCTTCATCAGATTAACCAAGGCTTCCATGGTCTTCCAATAGCCGGGAGGATAGCTGAAATTCTTAAACTGACCCAGCATCACATGCGTTACAGAAGCAGACAGTTCGTGTTGTACCTCATGTATAACCGCTTCCATATCCTCACCTATGAGCTCGGGAATACAGGTACCAATCATTAAAATAGCTTTGGCACCCTCCTTGTCCATCTTCCTAAGTGCATCTGTCAATCCTTCTCTGCAGCCGAACACCACCTCGTTGGCATCCAGGACATAAAGCCAGTGCATCTCTCCGTGCTTTCCTTCAGGCTTCGGATTATATAGTCTTACATGAGTGGTACATTCCGGTGTTCCCACAAGAAGCGAGGATAAGCCCTCTATGTTATTTGCCGTTATTGCCGCCATACGCATGGGGCAGTGACATCCCGGAGAAACAGCGGGAGACAGAAATTTAATTCCGGTCACTGATTTCACTGATGATAACTTCTTTAAATGTTGCAGCTCTTTCATTATATTTCATCTCCTTTCAGCAGCAGTCTTGCCAGCGCTTTGTAATGGGCAGCCATATCAGAATCCGGAAATGCCTCAACTACAGTCTTTCCTTCAGCCTCAGCCTGCTGCACCAACGGATGGCGCGGCAAGCGATATATAACACCTGTTTCAATCTCTGCCGCAGCCTTATCCACCAGCTCATTTTCATTTTCAATATTTTTAGCATTTAAAATTAAACCTCTTAGTCCGGCATATCCTCTTTTCCCGAAGCTTTTTACAGCATAGGCAATGTTGGATGCAGCATACAGAGACATCATTTCTCCTGAGGTCACTATGCATACCTCGTCTGCATATCCTCCTCTGATGGGCATGGCGAATCCACCACATACCACATCACCAAGTACATCGTATAAAACAACGTCAGGCTTGTATACCTCATAGGCATCCAGCTCCTCCAGCTTTTCGAAAGCTGTGATGATGCCGCGTCCTGCGCACCCCACACCCGGAACAGGCCCTCCTGCCTCCACACAAAAAACTCCCGTAGTGCTTTTAAACACAAGATCGTCCAGCTCTGCATCACCTTTTTCACGCAAAATGTTCAGTACCGTGGGTATGTTTTTCCCTCCGGTCAGATTGCGTGATGAATCGGCTTTAGGGTCGCAGCCTATCTGCATGACAACAAGTCCCATTGCCGCCATTGCCGCCGATATATTTGACACGGTAGTTGATTTACCTATGCCGCCCTTACCATAAATCGCTATCTTTCTCATCGGCACGAATCCTCACAATCGTCACATTCATTTATTATTTCCGGTATAAGGTCATAGGAGACACAGGTGGGACGACCTGTTTTGGGCTCCTTCATAATCACAGCGTCAATCTGGAAGGTTTCCTTGAGAACTTTGTGAGTAATAACTTCCTCCGGTGTACCGTGGCTGATAATATTGCCACACCTTATGGCAATCATGTAATCAGAAAATCTGGCGGCCAGATTCAGGTCATGGAGTACCATTACTATTGTGCATCCCTGTTCTCTGTTGAGACGGTAAAGAAGCTCCAGAACCTCGAGCTGGTATGCCATATCAAGGTAAGTTGTAGGCTCATCAAGGAGAATAAGGTCCGTCTGTTGGGCCAATGCCATGGCAATCCATACACGCTGCCGCTGACCGCCTGATAAATTGTCCACTGCCTTAATTTCGTGTTCGGTCAGTTTTGTTACCTCCAGAGCCCATCGCACAATTTCCTTATCCTCGGGTTTCAGCTTTCCGAAGCCCTTCTGATGGGGGAAACGTCCGTATGCCACAAGCTCTCCAACTGTCAGTCCGGCAGGAGCCTGCGGTGACTGCGGTAAAATCGCCATCTTCTGTGCTACTTCTTTTGTTGATAGTCTTCTTATATCATCTCCGTTTAAGTAAACCATACCGCCCTTTGGCTTCAAAATACGTCCCACAGCTTTTAATACCGTGGATTTTCCACATCCGTTGGGACCTATTATGGAGGTTATTTTTCCCTCCGGAATCTGCATATCCAAGTCGTCTACAATGAGAGTTTCATCATAGGCGACAGCTAAATTTTCAGTTGCAATACTATTCATTTTTTCATCCTTTCTCTTCTTACTGCCTGCTGTTTGCCAACAGATATAAAAAATACGGAGCTCCTATAATCGCCACCATAATACCGGTGGGAATTTCGGAAGGCTGCACAATCACCCTGGCAATGGTGTCTGCTGCAGATACCAGCACCGCGCCTGTCAGAGCGCATACAGGCAACAATATAACATGCTTGGGTCCCACCAATCGTCGTGCCAGATGAGGCGCAATGAGCCCCACAAAGCTGATGCTTCCGCTCACTGCTACACAAGAAGCCGCAAGAGCCACTGCTGATGCAAGAAGCCACCTGCGCTCCCTTTCCACGGAGGTACCCAGACTGTATGCCATATCATCTCCCATGTTCAACACATCAAGAACACGTGCCTTGTACATCACATAAGGAATGAGAAGCAAAAGCCACGGCAGCAGTGCAAGAACAAAACGCCAGTTGCTGCCCCAGATACTGCCGGCCTGCCATGTTGCCACAAAGTTAAATTGTGTTTCATCAAGCTTAACCACCAGCAGGGTGGTAAATGCAGAAATTCCTGCCTGTATTGCCACTCCTGTAAGTATCAGACGCATGGGTGCAATGCCCTCGTCCTTTTTGTACGCCAGCGTATAAATTAACACAGCCGTAACACCTGCCCCGGCAAGGGCCAGAAATGGCAGAGTGAACACGGACATAAAGGACTTAGCACCGAAAAACATCACATACAGGATTACCATCAGTCCTGCTCCGGCATTGATACCCAGCAGACCCGGATCTGCCAGTGCATTTTTTGATATACCCTGAATTATACAGCCGGATAATGCAAGTCCCGCTCCGACCAATATAGAAATAATGATTCTCGGCAGACGTAAATCAAATAAAATCAGATTTTCTTTAGCTGTTCCTCCTCCAAACAACGTACGCAATGTGTCCAGAGGGGACAGCTTGGTATATCCTGTGTTCATGCTTACAATAAACGATATTATGAGTAAAGCCACAAATACGGCTACGATTACAGTATTACATATTGCTGTCTTACGTTTATGAGCTTCATTCTTTTTCTGTTGTCCGGTCATTACAGTGCCCTCCTTTGCTTGCGGGATAAATACAAGAAAAACGGCACACCAACCAAGGCCGTCAATACGCCGATGGGAGTTTCAAAGGGAGGATTGATGATTCTGGCACCTAGGTCCGCAGCAACCATCAAAAGTGCACCCAGCACTCCGGAGGATGGGATAATAAAGCGGTAATCCACTCCCACAAGGTATCTTGCCAGATGAGGTATAATCAGACCGACAAAGCCTACCGATCCCACTACGGATACGGCGGCTCCTGCCAGTATCAATACAATGAGAGAACAAAGAGCATTTACAGCAGAGGTATTTAAACCCAGTCCCTTTGCCACATCCTCCCCCAGACTCAGAAGAGAGATTGATCTGGACAGAGCAATTGCCCCCAGCAAAGCCATAAAAATCCACGGTGACATTATTTTAATCTGCTCCCAGTTGGAACCTGCAACACTGCCGGCTGTCCAGAACATAATGTTTTGTGCAACATCAAAGTATAATGCAATTCCCTGACTGAGTGCTGCCAGAAGCGCACTTACGGCTGCCCCTGCCAATACAAGGCGCATGGGAGTCGCTCCACCTCTTCGCATGGAAGCCACGCCGTTAACCAACCCCGCACCCAGTGCCGCCCCAAGGAAGGAATACAAAATAATATGCATATATCCCAGACCCGGGAAAAAAGCAAAGCATATTGACAGTGCAAATCCCGCACCTGCATTAAGTCCTAACAGCCCCGAATCTGCCATGGGATTGCGTGTTGTACCCTGTATAATTGCCCCGGCAACGGCAAAAGCCGAGCCCACAAGGGCGCTGGCAATAACACGAGGCAGACGTAAATCAACCACTATAAGATGATGGGTGATTTCGCCGTCAAAGTGAAACAGGGCATCCCATACCGTAGCAAGTGGTATTTCTGCCGCTCCCTTTGTTATGGAAAATGCCATAAGCAGAATCAGAATTCCCGAGCCTGCTACAATTATGAGCCCGGCAGCCCATCTACGGCCTTTCTTTTTATCATTTATGTCCTGAACCGATGTCACCGGTTCATTTTGTTCTGTCATAGGAATATTCCTCCTTACTATTATTACGTATATACGGTATTATACGGTCTGCACATGATACATGCTGTCTGCCCACCGCAAACGGAAAAAGCAGCCCCAGCAAAGCAGCCGCCACCGCACAAAGCAAATCTAAACTCTGAAACAAATTTGTCGGTTAGTTTTATCTAACAAACTTGTTTCAGTATAGCAAAACAAATAATATATTTAAATGGAATAATGACCTAAAATAGCATGTACTTTTGTCCATGTGTTCATTCTCTAGTTTGTTACTTCTTCGACCGCGCGGATAACATCGTCCAATGCCCACTCCAAGGTCAGGGCATCCCCGGAAGAAAAGCGGGAACCCATAGTATAAATCCGGTTGTTTTTCACAGCAGAAAGTGTCTGCCAGACAGAATTTTCAGTAAACTGCCGAACAAGCTGAGGCATACCGCTGTCGTCAGTACTTGTCAGAAAAATATAATCCGGGTCATACTCAGCAAGCTTTTCAATTGATAACTCTGCACCTGCTGTCTGCTCCCTGAGTTCATTGTCATTGGGTAATTCAAGTAATAAAATATCATAAACTATCGGCCAGGTGCTGTGAGGATATATGTAAGCCCCACTTTTTGCACTTGATGATACTTGTATAACTAAGGCCGTTTTTCCTTCCTCTATTACACTTTCCAGCTTTTTCTTAGTTGCGGAAATTTTTGACTCATATTGTGAAATCCATGCTTCCGCTTCCTCTGTTCTGCCTAACAAGTCACCTATAGTACGCAGATTTTCTATGGCGTCTCCAAAAAACGGACCAACCACTGTGGGCGCAATTTTACTTAATGCTTCCCAGGTTTCTTCATCGGTAACCCTCTCAGGTGTAATTATCACCTCAGGCTCCAGCTCAAGAATTTTCTCCAGATTCAGACCGGCAACAGCCCCGATAGATTCTATACCTTCCTTTTTTGAAGCATCCAGACTTCTTGCCCAATTGTCCGCAGCTCCCACAGGCTTGATACCCAACGCAACCACTTCCGGCGTACTGCTTATTGTAACAATACGCTGAGGCTTTACCGGCACCTCCACCTGACGTCCTGCCTTGTCGGTATATATTTTTGTCTCCGGCAGCTTGTCCTCTGTACTGTTCTTATCCGCAGGAGCATCGGCACATCCGACCATGAGCCCTGTTATAAGTACAACTGATAAAATCAGTCCCATAAATCTTTTCATTTTACATTCCTCCATTTTATTAGTCAATTAAGTTAGCTACCACTAACTCGCTTAGGCTATTATAGCAAAGACAGACTTGTATGGGAATGTATTAATCATGAATATATCATGTATTATTCGTGAATTTTTCTCTGAATTTGCTGGGTGATATACCAAAATTTTTCTTGAATACCTTGCTGAAATGAAATGGATCATTAAAACCTACGGCCTGAACCAATTCGCGCAGTGGCGCATTGCTGGAAATCAGCAGCTCCCTGGAACGGTTCAGACGATATTGTAAAAGATAATCTCCGGGACCCATGCCTGCATATTTGCGGAACACATAAACAAGTCTGTTATGACTGACTCCGTTTTGCTCCGCAAGACTTGAAATAGTAATAGGCTCCATGTAAAATTCGTGAATATATGCAGCCGCTTTCTCATACAATGTTTGGGCTTTGCCACTGGTTTTGTTGCCGACGCACATAAACATTTCATCCAGGATATCTCTGAAAAGTGTTTCGATACGAAAAGAGGCTATGCCTCCCGGCTGACCGGATACATTATGCAGTTGCTGCAGAAGCTGATTCATACGGAAGCTCTCTCCCGCAAATATCTCAAAATGAGTATCCGAAAGACTGAAGTCCTCCGGCTCCGATGCAACTATTTCATACAAAACCAAAATATGCTCCCACTTGGTCTTTCCTGTCACCTGCTTATCCAGGCTCATGTTTGCACCGCCGTGTATTATATTTCCCGGCTTCGCATAATATAATGTGTCGTTAAACCTGAACTGAGCATTGCCTGTTATCGGAAAAATAAACCCGGGAAACGGACTGCTTATCTGCCAACCGGCTTCCCCCGGATTACGCACACACCGGTATACACCTTCCACCCTGAAGGAAGTACATGCAAAATGCTCAGCCAGCTTGTTTATATCGATTTTCATATTGCACCTTCTCTTTGCGGCAATTGTTATTTATCTTTAATCATTAAGTTATTTTGAATATATTTCTGTTATTTTTTTGGATGCAAGTTTTAAAGCAAGAGGACCAAAGCTATTCATATTTTCATCGAAATAGTAAACATGACCATTTTTTACCGCATCAATGGACTGCCATACGGAAGAGGACTCCACGCTATCAACCAAAGCCTTGGAAATCTCATAATTATGCTGGAACACTATATAGGATGGATTCATTTCTGCAACAGCCTCTAATGATAAAGTTTCAGCCACATCACCAAAGCCTTCCGGTTTTGTCAGTCCCAATATTTCATAATATGCTGCTCCGCCCTGAGCAATAAAGCCCTTTCCATCTGTTCTGAATAAAGCGAATGTTTTGTCGGAATACTTGGACAACTCTTCTTTTGCGTCAGAAAGAGTCTTTTCTATTTCCTTTATAATACTCTGCGCATCCTCATCTTTGCCGAGGATTTGGGCAATAGCTAAAAATTGTTCCTGCCACGATACACTAAAGTCAATCTGAACCACCGGAGCAATCTGAACCAGCTGATCATATGTTGCAAGTCCCGCAGGATTGTAGAAAGTTACCATAACATCCGGATCAGATTCCAATACTGCTTCCAGGTTGAGATCTCGAGCACTGCCTAAAACCTCAATATCAAAATCTGCCACATAGGGAGCGAACATTTCAGAATCTTCCAGAAGCTCTGTCTGCCCCAGCTTGTTTCCTATAACTGATGCAGTCGGCGGAGAGTCAAGCAACAGAAAATGCTCCATATATATGATGTGCAGCAGAGAAACACGCTCCGGTGCTTTTTCCAAAACAATCTCATTTCCCGCACCATCAATGATTGTGCGCGGCCAAGCTGCTTCGTCCTCCTGTATCACATCATCCTTTTCACTCTCCTGAACATCAGCAGGTGTATTTTCCGAAGCTCCGTCATTTCCGGCAGGTGCTGCAGAGCAGCCTGCCAACACTCCTGTCAGAAGTACAAGAGATGCAATTAATACAATTATTTTTTTCATTTTTTCCTCCAAGTAAGCACAAGTTAGATTTCACTAACTCAATAATATAAGTTAGTATAACAAAGACTGCTTATTACCGGAATGGTACATTTCTGAATTTTTTATGGATTTTTCCTGAAACTCCTGCGCATAGCACTGGGAGAAACGCCAAAGTACTTGTTGAAAATCCGGCTGAAATACAATGCATCGTGATAACCTACGCTCTTTGCCACTTCTCCAATAGGGGCATCACCGGCAATGAGCATCTCTTTTGCATGATTAAGGCGCAGAGTAATCAGATAATCACCGGCACCAATACCAGCATATTTGGAAAAAATATAGAACAATCTGTTCTCATTTACTCCGTATTGCTCCGCCAGACTGCGTACAGTAAGTGCCTCTGCATAATGCTCATGAATATAGGATGTAATATTTTCAAACAGTGTCTGTGAACCATTATTCTTTTGATTGTAAGCACATACAAATACTTCTTCTAATATGCGGCGAAAAAGTGTTTCAGATTTAAATGCGGACAATGCATCCGGGCGGTTATATGTATTCCATAAATGACGGAGCAATTCCATAAGCCGCATACTTTTTCCTACCGCAAGCTCAAAATGTGTATCAGGCAAGTATATATCCCTGCGTTCCGCATTTCTGATATCGTACAACACCACTATAAATTCCCATTTTCTATCACCCATCACACGTTTATCCAGGTGCATATCTGCCCCGCCATGGATGATATTACCTACCTTGGCCAGGTAGGGTGTACCGTTAAAATGGTACTGACTCTGTCCTGCCAAGGGAAATATAATGCCGGGAAAGGGTGCTGTTTTTTCCCATCCTGATTTCCCCGGCTCAACAGAATAGCGGCGCACACCCTGCACACGGAATGCAATATCCGCAAAATGCGATACAAGATTATCCAATTCGTTATTCATTTTGTATCCTCCAATTATTTTCATGTCTATATCCCATACTTCATACGCTCACGATATTCAATCGGAGAAACACCGGTTTGCTTTTTAAATGCTTTGCTGAAATACAGACTGTCCGGATAACCCACGCATTCTGCAATTTGCTTTACTGTACAATTACAGGTGCGCAGCAGTTCCTTTGCCTTAAGCATACGAAATTCAATCAGATAACTGCTGGGAGACATACCGATGTACCGCTCAAATACTCTCGCCAGCTTGCGTCTGTCAACAGCAAACTCTTTTGCTGTTTGAGAAATTGTGATATCCTCTGCATAATTTTGTCGTATATACTCCATGACCTGCTCCACCAAAACAGTATCATAAACGGGAACACGTTTTTTAGCAGAATCAAACAATTCAGCTAAAAGCGTTGTAAACAACATCTTCGTCCTGAAGCGTTCAAAAACCCCGGGAACAGATTGACTTTCACGAAGCTGCTGAATTAAATCCATTATTTTTGCATTTTTACCTGTGGGAAATGAGAAATGAGCGTTATAAAAAGGAAACTCTATCATTTCTTTTTCGAGAATACTATAATGTAAAACGGCAAAACGCCATGTTTCATCACCTATAACTTCTCTGTCTAAGCTCATATCCGGTCCTGCATGCACCACCATACCCGGCTCTATTACATAGGATATGTCATCTAATGTGAAACAAGCGCTTCCGGAAATGGGAACTACCAGACCTGCTCCGACAAGATCAGTCCTGCCGCCTATGTATTTTCTTCCCGGCTCAACGGCGGATATGTAAATATCTAAAAACGAAATATTTGCGTTTGTATAATAATCTATAATTTCATTGATGCTTATTTTCATGTTATCCTCTTGTAGTGATATTTTTAAACATAATGTCATAAGTCAGGACAAAATTAGTCCGCACTAACTCTAATATAATACTATATTTTTGACGTTTATACAAGATAAAACATAATTTTGAAGCTCATCAATTTTTATATGCTTATGAATATATGTGCTTTATTCTTGTAAAAACATAAAAATAATGTTATTGTATATAGGTTAGATTCAGCTAACCCAATTGTTCTAACCATAATAACATGATTCAGAAGGGGTATCCGTTATGGAAATTAATATAAATGAAATAATAGATTATTACGCTAAGGCAAGCACCTCATTTGCAGGGATGTTCTTTGAAAAAAGAGAGTTTAACGACAGTAACATTGTTATTGACAGAAGAACCAATCCATTTTGCGGAGGATTGATAATTACTCTTATGGGAAATGCTTGTGTTACCCTAAACAACACAGAATACATGATTAACCCGGGTGTTGTTGTACATGCCGGACCTAATATGAGGGTATGCATAAAGGGTTCAGACGATAAGCCGTGGCGTCTGGCTGTTATACATTATCACATACCTGAAAATGAAATAGACTGTATGCCGCTTTTCCAAAGTCATTTTTCCTTTGTAATCGGAGAAAGTGTAAAGATTCCGGATTTTATTCAACAGCTTTTGCTGAACCAATCCACACCCGGATCCCTGGCACTGTTTAAAACAAAGATGTTATTTACAAATCTTTTGGGTGAATTTTTTGATTCGGCAAAAAGGCAGCTTACTGATAGTGACAGTGAATTGACGGAAAAGGTCATGGAGTATATCAGACAAAATCATGCGGAGCAAATTGGCATATCTCAGACGGCGTCATATTTTGGGCTGGACAGACGCAGGCTTGCTGCACTGTTTAAGCATCATGTGGGTATGACACCCAGCAATTATCTGATTGAATGCAGAATTCTCAAGGCAAAGGAACTGCTGCAAAGCTGCTCGTTGCCAGTTAAACAGGTTGCCGAATGCGTGGGCTATTCTGACAGTCTGTACTTCAGTAAAGCATTTAAAAAAATAACCGGCATTTCTCCGTCGGAATTTCGCGAAAGCGAAGCACAAAGCGC
>JAFACY010000062.1 GCA_023425285.1 Bacillota bacterium | reverse complement strand
TTGGCACCTCGATGTCGGCTCGTCTCATCCTGGGGCTGAAGCAGGTCCCAAGGGTTGGGCTGTTCGCCCATTAAAGAGGCACGCGAGCTGGGTTCAGAACGTCGTGAGACAGTTCGGTCCCTATCCGCCGTGGGCGCAGGAAATTTGAAGGGAGTTGTTCCTAGTACGAGAGGACCGGAATGAACAGACCGCCGGTGAATCAGTTGTCACGCCAGTGGCATGGCTGAGTAGCTGAGTCTGGAAAAGATAAGCGCTGAAAGCATCTAAGCGCGAAACAGACCCTAAGATAAGATTTCCCATTGCGAAAGCAAGTAAGACCCCTGATAGGTTAACAGGTTGATAGGTCGCATGTGTAAGTGCAGCAATGCATTCAGCTGAGCGATACTAATAGGTCGAGGTCTTGACCTAAAAAAATGTCTAAGAAATTATTTTCCTATGTAGTTTTGAGAGTTCTAAAAACCTCAAATACTTGGTGACTATAGCGAAGAGGACACACCCGTACCCATCCCGAACACGGAAGTTAAGCTCTTCAGCGCTGATGATACTCGGTGGGAGACTGCCCGGGAAAGTAGGACGCCGCCAGGTAAAGATAAAACAGCTGATATCGGCTGTTTTTTTATTATATAAATATGTATAATTATTTATTGATTTCATATTTATTAAAATATTTCTTGACAATAAAAGGTATTTTTAATAAAATATAATCAGATAAAATTGACAGTTTATATAAACTTACTTACATTTTAGATTTACTTTTCATTTAGTTGTACTTACATCATGGTAGACAACCTACTTACCTACAATACTTCTTAGAAAATGCATAAAATCAAAGGTCAAGCATGTCGTCAGCATAAAGAAATCGTTATCAAATAATATAATGGTGGTGATATTTTTGAGCAATTCAGCTATTAATGTTTATTCAGAAATAGGAAAGTTAAAAAAGGTTTTGTTGCATAGACCGGGCAGGGAATTAGAAAATTTAATGCCTGAATATCTTGAGAGGTTACTTTTTGATGATATTCCGTACTTGAAAATAGCACAGGAAGAGCATGATTTTTTTGCTGATATTTTCAGATCAATGAATATAGAAGCTGTATATCTGGAGGATCTTGTTGCAGATTCACTTATAAATGAAGATATCAAGAATCAATTTATTGACGAATATATTGAAGAAGCGGATATTAAAGAAAGAAGAGAGTCAAGAATATTAAAGGAATTTTTCTTATCATTTGAAAGCAACAGGGATATGATTATAAAAATGATGGAAGGTATACGAAAATCAGAAATTTATGATTACAGGGGTCCGAGACTGGCGGACTACTTAAGCAATCAATATCCTTTTATAATTGACCCCATGCCTAATTTATACTTTACAAGAGATCCATTTGCAACGGTGGGCAATGGCGTTACAATTCATAAAATGCATACTGTAACAAGAAACAGAGAAACCTTGTTTGCAAAATATATTTTCAATTGTAATCCTGCATATAAGGAAACTAAGTTGTACTATGACAGATGTGAAAGAGCATCTCTTGAAGGCGGAGATATCCTGGTATTAAACAAAGAGGTTGTTGCGGTCGGCATATCTCAGAGAACCAATCCTAATGCCATAGAAAAGTTTGCAAAATTGCTCCTTGAAGAAGACAGCACCTTTAAAAAAGTATTGGCGATTGACATACCGAAAACGAGGGCATTTATGCACCTGGATACTGTATTTACCATGGTTGATTATGATAAGTTCACAATTCACCCAAACATAAAATCAGATATAAATGTATATATACTTCAAAAAGACAGTGAAGGAAAAATAAATATAACAGAACAAAAAGGTACATTAGAGGATATCCTGAAAAAAGAGCTTCATTTAGATAATGTAAAATTAATCAAATGCGGAGGCAACAGTGTTATAGACGCTGCAAGAGAACAATGGAACGACGGCTCCAATACATTGTGTATTGCTCCCGGAGAAGTTATTGTATATTCAAGAAACTATGTTACGAATGAAACCTTGCAGCAAGAGGGCATTAAGGTTCACATAATGCCAAGCTCCGAATTGTCAAGAGGCAGAGGCGGTCCGAGGTGTATGAGCATGCCTTTGGTAAGAGAGGATTTATAATATTTTTTAAATATTTATAAATTTTCTATTGTACCCTGGTCAATTGTGTGTTAATATAATTAATTATACAATAAAATTAATATTTAAACGAAATGCAATTATTTTATATTTGATTTGGAGGTAAATATGGCAGTAAATTTGAAAGGAAAAAGTTTTTTAACATTAATGGATTTTTCAACAGAAGAAATCCGATACTTATTGGATTTAGCGCACGATTTGAAAGCAAAGAAGCGTTCAGGAGATTCTCATTATTTATTGAAAGGGAAAAATATTGTTCTGTTATTTGAAAAAACATCAACAAGAACAAGATGTGCGTTTGAAGTGGCTGCACTGGATGAAGGAGCTCACGTAACATTTTTGGATTCCTCAAGCTCTCAGATGGGTAAAAAAGAATCATTGGAAGATACGGCAAAGGTATTGGGAAGATACTATGACGGTATTGAATACAGAGGATACAAACAAGAAGCAGTTGAGCAATTAGCTAAATATTCAGGTGTTCCTGTATGGAACGGCTTGACAGATGTGGATCATCCCACTCAGATATTGGCAGATTTGCTGACTATAGAAGAACATATCGCAAAGCCGTTAAATAAGGTTAAGGTTGTATTTACAGGAGACATCAGAAATAACATGTCATATGCATGGATGTATGGATGTGCAAAGATGGGTATGCATTATGTGGCTTATGGACCAAAAGAACTCAGCGATCAACTGGATAAAGAAGTACTTGACAGAGTGTACAAGGTTGCAGCCTTTACAGGCGGAAGTATAGAAATATCTGATAATCCCGAATGTCTGAAGGGAGCAGATGTAATTTACACCGATATATGGGCATCAATGGGAGAAGAAGCGCAGATACCCGAAAGAGTAAAAATGCTTACACCGTATAAGGTAACAGAGGAGATGCTAAAGGCAACAGGAAATGATGATGTAATATTTATGCATTGCCTGCCGTCATTCCATGATTTTGAAACAAAATTAGCTAAGGAACAGATGGAGCTTGGCTATGATATAAGAGAAGTGACAGATGAGGTGTTCAGAAGCAGACATTCAGTTGTTTTTGATGAAGCAGAAAACAGACTCCATACAATAAAAGCGGTTATAGTAGCAACAATAGCATAAAAATAAAGGGTAGAAAATTTAAGAGAGGATATCTATGGACAAAATAATAAAAATAGTTATTGCATTAGGCGGAAACGCTTTAGAAGACAAAAGCATGCCTTCGACGGCTGAAGCTCAATTAGAGGTTGTGAAAAGAACCTGTGAGTATTTAGCTGAAATCAGTTGTACCGGTTATGAAATAGCCATAGTTCATGGAAACGGTCCGCAGGTTGGCAGATTGCTGTTAGCATCTGAAACCGCAAAGGATGTAACACCGGCAATGCCCTTTGATGTGTGCGGAGCAATGACTCAGGGATATATAGGTTACCACATACAGCAGGGATTAAAATATGCATTGGCCAGAAGAAACAGGATACTGCCCGTTGTAACTGTTGTGACACAGGTTGTTGTAAATAAAAATGATCAGGCATTTAATAATCCTACAAAGCCTATAGGAATGTTTTACACAGAAGATGAGGCAAAAAGAATAGCCGAAGAAAAGGGCTATGTTATGAAAGAAGATGCAGGCAGAGGCTGGAGAAGAGTTGTACCGTCACCTATGCCCGAAAAAATAATAGAAGTTGATACAATTAAAAGATTGTGGGATTCCACAATTGCGATTGCCTGCGGAGGCGGAGGAATACCTGTAATTGAAAACGAAGACGGCTCCGTTGAAGGGATTGCGGCAGTAATAGACAAGGATCTGGCTGCGGAAAAGCTGGCTGAAGATATTGATGCAGATATACTGATGATTCTTACTGAAGTTGAAAGAGTATCTGTTAATTTTAAGAAGCCAAATCAGCAGGATTTGTCACACATGACTGTAGCCGAAGCAGAGAAGTATATGGAAGAAGGTCACTTCGCACCGGGAAGCATGCTTCCGAAGGTTATGGCAGCAGTTAAGTTTGTAAAATCACATCCGGAAAGAAAATCCATAATAACATCATTGTATAAATCAATGGATGCTTTAAACGGATTAACCGGTACTGTAATTCAGGATAATTAATATTAATCTCAAACCCTCAA
>JAFACY010000008.1 GCA_023425285.1 Bacillota bacterium | reverse complement strand
ATGCAGCATTTAGCAAAATATTTTCTGTTGATTTCGGCATTTACCTTTCCTATACCCTTTTGGATAATTTCCGTATCTCCGTTTGTCAGATGTATTATAGTTTTTTTGTTATCACTTTGGAGGTAATCTATTTCTTCATAGGGAATTTTATGTGTTAAACCATGGTGAGTTACGGTATATTCTCCGTGGGAGTAAAAGCTTGCAAGCTCCGGGTTTCTCATAAGCCTTTCATCTATTTCCTCAGGAGTCGGCGGAAAACTCATAGTACCTGTAACAACATGAGAAACAGGCGTGCAGCCGTCTTTAATTACATAAGAGGTACTGCCGTCCAGACACGCCACAATAAGTCTGTAGCTGCTGTTAAGCAGATAATTCTTCATGAGCTGCTGAGGGTTTGATAAATAGTGAATATCTAAGGAAATGTTTTTTTCCCTAAGAGGCTTCTGTAATGCTTCCTCCAGTATCTTACGCTCCTCAGCACTGCCGTACAATAGTATTTTAAGCATGAATACCACTCCTGTATAATATTGTTATCATTATATTCTCCAATGCATACAGTTGTTACAGCTTGTTTCATCCTTTCCCCGAACAATTTCTCAAAACTTTCAAAAGAAAAAATCAACACGTATTATTTATCCGTGTTGATTTTTTATCAGTATTTTCAATTTCTACACATTATCCCAATGTTTCTTTGCTTTGTTATATATTTCTAATCTACTGTTGGTTAAGTCCTGTTTGCTCCTGAATAGGAACCACAGCTAATGTCTTTCCTAATGGATGTAAAATTTTCAATATTGTTGTTAGCTGTGGATCCATTCCATTATTTTCAAGTCTTGATATGAAAGTTTGGTTTACCCCGCTTATTGATTCTAATTCTGCCTGTGTAATTCCCTTTTCTTTACGGGCATCTAATATCTGTCCAATGATTTTTACTTTCAGTTCAATTTCATCTCTATCTTCCGGAGTTAATGAGTCGAGGTTCTCATATATCTCATCCCATTTTCTTGTTTTCGCTGCCATATCATTCACTCCTTTCCAAAAAGTCTTTTAAATTTCGCTTTGCCCTATCAATCTCTCTTTGTGGTGTTTTCTGTGTCTTCTTTATAAAGTGATGCAACAACACAAAAACATTATCTTTCCAATATATAAACAATATCCTATCGTTCATCGGTCTAAGCTCCCAAATATCGCCATCTAAATGCTTAGTAGCAGGCAACCCTGCTCTTGTTCCATAAGATTTTAATAATTCTATATATTCAGCTATCTTTTTTAGCCGCAAACGATGCTCCTTACTATTCTTCGCCTTTTTATTTAACTCTTCCAAATAATCAGCTATAGGAGAATCTCCGTTCTTATCTTCGTAAATTTCAATATTATACATAATAGTATTTCCTCTCTACTATAATATAACTAATTCGTTCTATTTGTCAATGATTTTATATAGTTCACACCAATCACTACTCTCATAATAAACCTCCTCAGCTTACTTATCGTCGTATCCAATATCAATTATATATTATAACCAGACAAAGAATCGCGTTTTAATATAATTAAAGCAGCAGTTATCAAGTATGTTCCGTTATAATATATATTATGAGCTACGCTTACTAAGAAAATCAATCATGCTGCTTTTTCGTAAGAAATATGAATATATTACCTGCCTTTTCGTGCAAAATTTATACTCACCAACTTGCTTTTTCGTGATAGTTCATCTATGGCAATGTTTCTATAATTGACTTTTAATTTTATTTTGAGGAGGAATATGATGATTTCAATTATCTTTTCAGGTAACATGATGCCACGCAATTTGACTCCCCCGGCAGAGCCGGGGGTTTATTGTTGATTTTTTATCAGTATTTTCAATTTCTACACATTATCCCAATGTTTCTTTGCTTTGTTATATATTTCTTCCAAAGACATTTCATCAAATATTTCATCATCTATCTTTAAATAATCTTCTTTGCTTATGCCCTCCGACTGACGTATAAATCTTAAGAATCCGGAATACCCCAATTCTTTTATCAGTGCTCTGGAACCTTTTTCTATTATTTCTCTGTCCGTATATTTACTTCTTTCATTCAATAACATCTATATCCATCCTTCCTGAGAAAATCTATGGGATTATATCTCTATTATGCTTATACTGTGTAATTATCAACAACATACTTTCTCATATCAACCATTTTTTTCATGCATTCCAATGTCTCGGCATTCGGATTTTTATATCTCATAGCGAGGTTGTCAGCACCTCTACAGACATTAACAAACTCTTTCCCGAATATTATTTCCGTTTTTCCCGGGTCGCAATCGACATCGTCGCAATTTCCGCAGTAAACGACATTTGCCCAGGCGATTTCTTTCGTGCGCTCATCTATCGGAAACCCCTCATATTCGTTACTATAATCGCCCACAGTCCAAACACGCCACATATGCGACTTGTCGTTTGGTGTATCTATGTAACACGCAAGTTTACTCTTGTAGTGTATTTCATAATCTCCATTATAAACCATTTCATTTGCCCTTAAAAATTCCGCAAAATCCAATGCATTTTTCAATGTATCGCCGGTAAAATATTCATTGAAAGCATCTTCAATCCTTTTTTCAGACATTGTTTTTTCCTCCATTTGTTACAAAAGTATCACTTCACATATATTATATAAGTTGACGTAATGTCAATGTCAATACTTTTTGAAAAAATTTACATTATTAATATTTACTAACATCGGACCTAGTGGTACGATGTTAGATTAAGTTGTGATTTTTATAACTTAATTGTGATTGAACAAGGGGACAAAACTAAATATTTTGTCCCCTTAGTATATTTTTCTTATTCAACCGTAACCGACTTCGCCAGGTTCCTTGGTTTATCTATGTCACAGCCCTTGAGCAGAGCGGCATAATATGCTAAATATTGAGCCGGTATTATGGTTGCCAGAGGTGACAGCAGTTCGTTTGCGTCGTCTATGATGATCTGGTCCGTTTCCTGGCTGATTTTGCGCATGGATATAACCATGGTTGATGCGCCTCTTGCCTTTACTTCCTTGATGTTGCTTCTTGTATTCAAATTGATGTTTTCCTGGGTAATAACAGCTATAACAGGAGTGCCTTTTTCGATGAGAGCAATTGTTCCGTGCTTTAATTCTCCTGCCGCAAAGCCTTCGGTCTGGATGTAGGAAATTTCTTTCAGCTTCAGGGATGCTTCCAGGCACAGGAAGTAGTCCATGCTTCTTCCTATATAGAAGCAGTTCCTTGAGTTAACCAGATATTTGTTGGCAAGCTCCTTGTATTTTTCCTTGTCGTCGCAGAGGGTCTCCATTATATAAGCAATTTTACCCAGCTCTTTGAATATGTTGATGCCCTTGCTGTTGTTTACCAAGGCTGCAAGTATTGACAGTACTGTTATTTGTGCCGTGTATGCTTTTGTTGAAGCAACTGCTATTTCGGGACCTGCATGCAGGAGTAGTGTATTGTCAGCTTCTCTTGATAAGGTCGAGCCCTTTACGTTTGTCAACGTCAGTGTTTTGTGACCCATTTCCTTGACCTTTACAAGCACGGCTCTGCAGTCTGCTGTTTCCCCGCTTTGTGATATAAACATGAACAGCGGTTTTTTTGTCAGCAGCGGCATGTTGTATATAAATTCGCTTGCTATTATTACCTCTGTGGGCTTTTCTGATATTTTTTCAAAGAATTGCTTTCCTATAAGCCCCGCATGGTAGCTTGTGCCGCAGGCTATTATATAAAGCTTATCGCAGTCACGAACCTTTTGGATAATTTCAGGATCCATGTACATATTGCCGTCTTTGTCGGAATATTCGGACATGATTTTTCTTACCACAAATGGCTGTTCTTCAATTTCCTTCATCATGTAATGAGGATATGTTCCTTTTTCGATATCGGATGCATCTATATCTGCTTTATACGTATCTCTTACAACCTTATTTCCGTAGATGGTGTAAATATCTATGTTATCCTTTGTTATTACGAGAAATTCCTTGTCTTCTATTTCATAAAATGAATTTGTGTAATTAATCATTGCCATCGCGTCACTGCCAAGCATGTTAAAGCC
>JAFACY010000001.1 GCA_023425285.1 Bacillota bacterium | reverse complement strand
GTGCGTGTACTGAGTAGTGCGGAGGCTAAAATGTATACGACAAAATCGTTGGAACGTGATGACACGCTCAGCCATGAGTTAGAAAATCTTGTCAACGCATTTTTTGAAAAGAGCAAACAGGAGGAGGAGCACGCCATACGAGTGAGCAGATTGTGTCAAAAGCTTGGAAAAGCTTTAAACTTATCCAAATCCAGCATACAAATGCTCATGGAAGCAGGGCGCTTACATGATATTGGAAAGATTGCTCTGGAACCTGGACTGCTAAAAAAGGGCCATCATCTTAGCACGAAGGAGTGGAATGAGATAAACCAGCATCCTGTCATTGGCTATAGGATACTCAATTCCTTTGATAATACGTTGGAACTGGCCGAAGCTGTATTGTCACATCATGAGAATTGGGATGGTTCAGGCTATCCTAAAGGGCTCAAGGGAGAGAAAATCCCGCTGCTCGCTCGTATCATATCGATTGCTGAAAGCTACGACTACATGGTACATGTTGCTGACAATATTACGGTAAAATGTATGGAAGAAGCAATTCAAGAAATCCACCGTTGTGCAGGAACTCAGTTTGATCCGATGATTGCGGAAGCTTTTATCGGAATGATTAATTCAGGTGATGACGAATACATGCAATAAAATATGTAGACCTGTCCGTTCAAATGAGCAGGTTTACATATTTTATTCTTCACCGGGACTCAGAGTGACAGCTATAATTTTTCTAACCGCTTCGTCAATTCCTTTATCATTAATAACCTCGATATCACAATATTTTTTATACAAATCAATTCTTTCATCATAGAGCTTGTATATAATCTGTACACCATCCTTCAGCAAGGGGCGCTTCTGAATATCAACGTCATTTACTATGCTGTCGGGATGTCTGTTTATAAAGATTATAATGGAATTTTTTTTTAAATAATCTATATTTTCTTTCTTTTTAACAATTCCTCCGCCTGTGGAAATAACTGAGGATTCTCTGCTTCCCAACACCTTTGCGCAGTCTGTTTCAAGGCTTCTGAAATAATCTTCACCGTTTTTGAATATTTCCGCAATGCTTTTACCTTCATTCACCTCAATCATTTCGTCCATATCCACGAAGTCCATGCTCAACTTTTTTGCTATTTTTTCCCCTATGGCAGTCTTTCCGCTACCCGGCATTCCTATTAATGCAATGTTTATGCTCATATTTGCAGTTCCTTGCTTGAGTTCATAATCTGCATGTATACATCCTCTATCTGCTTTGCATAATCCTGATTTTGTAAATAACCTACACAGCTTTCTATTACCTTTTTTTCTCTGTCTCCGTCATATACAGGCAGATTGTTTTCCTTCTTATATCTGCCTATTTCCACGGATAAATTAAATCTTTTTTCCAGGTATTCTACTATTTTCCTGTCTATTTTGTTTATTTCAATTCTTGCAGAGTTTAAATCCATAATACTATTCCTTTCTGATTATATATTCCTTCCCGTTGCTTGTGCAATCAGCCTTAATTTCTCCATAAGCTGCTTTAATTTATCCGGCTTTATAGACTGACTTCCGTCACAAAGTGCATTTTCGGGGTCATTGTGAACTTCAATGATAAGACCATCGGCTCCCGCAGCAACAGATGCAAGTGCCATTGGCTCCACGATCCACCATCTGCCTGTACCGTGGCTGGGATCTACTATAACCGGAAGGTGGCTTAATTTCTTTATTACGGGAATTGCGCTCAGGTCCAAAGTGTTACGCGTATAGTTTTCAAATGTACGTATACCTCTTTCACACAATATGACATTTTCATTTCCGCCGAGCAGTATGTATTCCGCTGACATTAAAAGCTCCTCTACTGTTGCTGACGGACCTCTTTTCAATAATACGGGCTTGTTGATTTTCCCGAGCTGTCTCAGCATTTCGTAGTTTTGCATGTTGCGTGCACCCACCTGTATAATATCCACATTTTCAACGTATTCATCAAGTAAATCCAGGGATGTCAATTCGGTCACTATGGGAAGACCGGTTTGCTGCTTAGCAAGCTTTAAAAGCTCCAGACCTTCTGTCTTCAACCCCTGAAAGCTGTACGGAGATGTTCTTGGCTTAAATGCTCCGCCTCTTAAGAAGCCCGCACCGTACTTTTTAACATCGTTGGCAATACTCAGTATCTGTTCACGGCTTTCCACAGAGCAGGGACCTGCAATTATACTTATTTTATTTCCGCCGATAATTTCATCAACTACCTTAATTTCCGTATTGTCCGGATGTAACAGACGATTTGCCTTTATATACGGCTCCTGAACAAATACCACTCTGTCAATGGCCTTGTATACCTCAAAAACATCGGGATCGAGCTTGCTGACATCACCGATCAGACCAAGTATGTGATAATTTAACTCCTTGATTTCATTGACCTCTAATCCCAATTTATATATTTTATCTTTTATTATGTCGATTTCTTTATTATCGGCATTTTTGTTTAAAATTAAAAGCATGGCATACTCCAATTGTTTGTCATGATTAGAATTTATCACAAATTGAAAATATGTCAAGCAAAAATGAATTGTCGAAGTAAGAATTAATTGCGGGAATAATTGTTTTATGATATAATTTATAAAAATATGGGTATAGGAGGCACTATGAAAAAGGTTATATTGCTGGTAATTGTTCTTTCTTTAGTCCTTTCAATGACAGTAAATGCAGTAACGTTTACGGATATTTCAGATCATTGGGCTAAAGGATACATAGAGAGAGTTGCAAAGAACGGATTGGTTGCCGGTTATGAAAATAAAACGTTTAAGCCGGATAATAATGTTACTGTTTTAGAGTCATTGGTAATGATGTCAAGATTGTATGACATCGATGAAGATTTAAGAGAACAAATAGTTGAAAAATATGAATCTAAATTTGATAGTATGATTAATACGAAAGGATATGACTGGTCATTCGAATATTTATCCGTGATAATTGAATTGGGAGTCGTTTCCGAAAAGGGCATTGATGACATGTTTGCCAAAAAAACAATTATGCAGGATGCAACAAGAGAAGAAGTAGCGGTTTTATTAACTAAGGCAATGCTGTTAGGAAAAGAAGCACAGGATTTGAAGGTGTATTCTCTGCCCTTTAATGACAGGGATAAAATATCTGCTGCAGCAAGACCATATGTATACATAATGTATGATAAGGAAATAATGCAGGGAGATGACAAAAAAAATGTCAATCCTACAAATAAAATAACGAGAGCAGAGATAGCAACAGTTATAGACAAGGCATATGATTATGTGCAGGATGAGGATGTGTATCCTGAATTTGATAATTTTGTAAAAACAACTGTTGAAAGCGGTATAATCTCACAGCTCTCAACAACTAAGAATGATGATTACATATACATCAAAAATGAAAGCGGCAAAGAAAATATAATAAAAATAGATAATGGCACAAAAATAACCATAAATAACAGATCAAGAGATTTTTCTGATCTGAAAAAGGATATGATTGTAAATTGCAAAATTGATGAGGACAGAGTTGCCGTAAGCATAGAGGTTGATAATTCCAAAGAGGTTAAGAGCGGAAGGATAAACTTAGTTGCATATGCATCACCTGCATCTCTGACCATAATTGATGCAGACAAGGATAAGGTTCAATACAAAATACCTTCGGATGCCAAGGTTTATCTTGACGGCAAAGAGGTTGAACTGAGAAAATTAAGTAAGAATGATGATGTTACACTGCTGCTTGAAGAGGGTAAAGTTTATCAGGTTAATGCCATCAGCCGTATCAAGGAATATGAGGGTGTGATATCTAAAATTAATTATTCAAAATATCCTATTACCATATCAGTAGAGACAAAGAACGGTCAGGAAATGACATTTGAATTTAACAGCTTCGTTGAGGTTACAAGAAATGATAAGGCTTCAAGCTTTGACAGAGTGAGAGTTGGTGATGAAGTTACCGTAACCACAGAATATGATGAAATGATTGCTATAAACACTGTTGCGAGAGAAGCCGAAATAAATGGTACCATAAATGAAATTATACTGGGGTCCGTAAGCAAGCTGAAAATCGCAAATGAGGACGGAGACGTTGATCAATACACCATAAGCAAAAATGTTATTGTAACAATCGGAGATAAAACTGCATCTGTCAATGACCTGAGAGTGGGATACAATGTTTATATCAATACCTCCGGAGGTGAAATTGTTACAATTGATGCATCAGAGCTTCAGGCTGTAATAAACTTTTCCGGTAAAATAATTTATGTCAATGAAAAAGACAAGGTAATAATGATGCAGAATACAAGCGGAGGAAGCAGTCAGGCTGAGCTGATATACCTGAACGTAACAAACAGTACGAAAATAATTAACATATCAGGTGATACAAGATATATGAAGAACTTAGAAGAAGGACAATATATATCAAGCACAGCTATTTCTCAGAACGGAGAATACGTGGCAGTTACCATAATAATACCATAATGATATACGATGTAATTATAATAGGAGCAGGAGCGGCCGGATTATTCAGTGCACTCTCCCTTAAAAACAAAAAAGCTTTATTAATTGAAAAAAACAATGCGCCTGGTCGCAAGCTTCTCATATCCGGAGCAGGCCAATGCAACTATACAAACAATTGCGACTTAGAAGAATTTTTAAAAAGATATGGCAGCAAGGGCAGATTTTTAAAATCTGCTCTTTTTAACTTTTCAAATATTGATGCGATAAAATTCTTTGAAAAGCATGAGGTTAAAAGCTATGTAAGAGAGGACGGAAAGGTGTTTCCGGAATCATTAAAGGCTGAAGATGTATTGAACACATTGATTTACTGCTGCAAAGAAAGCGGTGTGGAATTTATGTATAATTCACCTGTGGAAAAGATAATGTACCATAATGAAGATAAATTTTTCACGGTAAAAACTTCAAAGTCTTCATTTGTCGCTTACAATGTAATAATTGCCACAGGCGGCATGTCATATCCGAATACCGGTTCAGCGGGTGACGGCTATAAACTTGCCGAAAGTCTGGGTCATAAAATTGAAATACCGACGGAAAGCCTGACACCTGTTTATACTGATGGCTATGATTTCAAGGATATACCGGGAATTTCCTTTGAAAATATAGGTGTGACATTGTGGAGAAGCAATAAAAAGATAAATGAATTTAAAGGAGACTTTCTGTTTACTCACGTGAATATATCAGGTCCCGTTATTTTGAACAATTCAAGATACATTGAAAAAGGAGATGTATTGAGAGTTAACTTTACGGCATTAAAAAACAGTGAAGAATTCAAGAATGATTTTGAAAATTTAATTTTAACCTCCGGCAAAAATAATATTAAGACTGTTCTGAAAAAATACAATTTACCAAGGCGGTTTATTGAAAAGATTATGGAGCTTGCAGGTGTTGATGAAGAAATGAAATGCAGCCAGTTAGATAAAAGTAAGAGAAAGAAATTAACAGAGCTTATATCGGATTACCCTTTTAAGGTGGAAAGATTAGGCGGTTTCCACATGGCCATGGTTACAAAGGGAGGAATATCAACAGGAGAAATCAATATGAAAACCATGGAGTCAAAAATAATACCTCACCTTTATTTTGCGGGTGAGGTAATTGATTACGACGGTGATACCGGCGGTTTTAATATTCAGGCGGCATTTTCAACAGGGAAGTCAGCCGCTGATGCAATTAATAAAATATGAAGCCCGTCATTGCTATGACAGGCTGCGCAGTTTTTTAAAAGCATTCAGTATTGCCGCTATTATTACCGAATACAAGGGTATCATAAAGAAATTCGTCAGAATTCTTGCCGGAAGCCATGCCATAATTCCCTTTCCGTATACAACAGTTAAAAAGTAAGTGTTCAATATGATTGAGGTTATAAGTTGTGTGACGCTTACCGTAAAAACAATTTTATTCATGCTGTAGTCACGATTCTTGGATGCTATTTTCATAGGAATGATCAGATAAATCAGCACCAATGCAAAAAATCCGACTATATAAACAGGATTCAGGGGTTTTCCGTTGTACATTATACCATGGTCAAAGGTTAGCAAGCCCTGGTAAATGAATATTGATATAAAACTGACAGATAAAAGAGATATAAAAAATGTATTTAAAACATTATAATTTATATCTTTTTTTATATACCTGTAAATTAATCCCGGGATCAGGCCGGTTAAGCCGCTGACCAATGTAAAGCCCGGGAAAAACGGACCTCCGGGTTTAACCATGAAATTAATCAAATCTGCTGATACACCTGTCAGAAATCCTGTTAACGGACCTAATATCATTCCAGACAAAAATAGGGGTATGGATGCAAAATTTATACGTAGCGCGGGTACACCGCCAAGTGGTATATAAACCTCGAAAACAACCTTAAGAACCAAGCTCATAGCTATAAAAAGCCCTGCTTGTACAATAGTTAAAGGTGTAAATTTTTGTGCTGTATTATTTCTCATATTATCCTCCTTTATTGAAATAATACCTCCGCACAATATAGGAGAATAATTGATTATTCTCAAATACAGCGGAAGCGACAAGATACCGCAGCAAAGCTTTCGTTTAAGGGCGACATCCCATCCCCTAACACTTAACGCACCTTGTCTACTCTGTTAAAAAATAAATATAAATTGTATTTTATATTATCATAATTTATAATATAATACAAATACATTTTTACATACATTGTAAAAACGATTACATTTTTAGGAGGAACAATGCCAGATAAATTTTTAAGTGATATTGAGATTGCACAGCAGGCAACAATGCAGATTATTAACAACGTAGCTGAGAAAATAGGTATACCTGATAAGTATGTGGAAAACTACGGTAAGTACAAGGCTAAAATTGATTTCAGATACTTACAGAATGAATTGAAGGATAATGAAGATGCTAAGCTTATATTAGTTTCAGCTATCAATCCCACTCCTGCAGGTGAAGGCAAAACAACCACAACCATCGGTCTGGGAGATTCACTCTCGAGCTTGGGACATAAAACAATAATTGCACTTCGTGAACCATCCTTAGGACCGGTATTTGGTGTCAAGGGAGGAGCGGCAGGCGGAGGATATGCCCAGGTAGTTCCTATGGAGGATATTAATCTTCACTTTACAGGTGATTTTCATGCCATAGGCGCTGCAAATAATCTTCTTGCGGCAATGATTGATAACCACATACACCAGGGCAATGAACTGGATATAGATACCAGAAGAATAGTGTGGAGAAGGGCTGTTGACATGAATGACAGACAGCTCAGAAAAATAGTTGACGGTCTCGGCGGAAAAACAGAAGGAGTAGTGAGAGAAGATGGATTTGACATCACTGTTGCTTCTGAGGTAATGGCTATTTTTTGCCTGTCTAACGACATACTTGAATTAAAAGAAAATTTATCAAAAATAGTTGTTGCATATAACAGAAGCGGTGAAGCGGTTACAGCAGGTCAGTTAAAGGCAGAAGGCGCTATGGCAGCTTTATTAAAGGATGCTTTAAAACCGAATCTGGTCCAGACATTGGAGGGAACCGCTGCATTTATACACGGAGGTCCGTTTGCTAATATAGCTCACGGCTGCAACAGTGTTATCGCTACAAAAATGGCAAGCAAAATTGCCGATTATGTGGTTACCGAAGCAGGCTTCGGAGCAGATTTGGGAGCAGAAAAATTCATAGATATAAAATGCCGCAAAACAGGATTGAGACCAAGTGCCGTGGTTATTGTCGCTACGGTTAAAGCGTTGAAATACAACGGTGGAGTTGCAAAAGCGGATTTAGGAGCAGAAAATCTGGCAGCACTTGAAAAGGGACTTCCGAATCTGTTGAAGCACGTTGAAAATATTACTCAGATATTCAAGCTACCTGCTGTAGTAGCCATAAACAAATTCCCGACGGATACAGATGCTGAGCTAAATCTTATTAAGGAAAAATGCAAGGAATTAGGCGTGAATGTTGCATTGTCCGAGGTTTGGGGCAAGGGCAGCAAGGGCGGTCAGGAACTTGCAAATGAGGTTATAAGATTGACTGAAAAATCAAGCAATTTGGAATTTGCATATGATCTGGATTTACCTGTAAAGGAAAAAATCAAAGCAATTGCAACAAAACTTTACGGCGCATCCGATGTGGATTTTGCTCCTAAGGCAAGCAAGGAGATAGCTAATCTTGAAAAGCTTGGATTTGATAAGCTTCCTATATGCATGGCCAAGAACCAGTATTCATTGACTGATGATCCTAAGGTGTTAGGAAGACCGACTAATTTTAAAATAACAATAAGAGATATTACAATATCTGCCGGAGCGGGATTTTTGGTGGCACTTACAGGTGATATAATGAAGATGCCAGGACTTCCGAAGGTTCCCGCAGCGGAAACCATAGATGTCGACGTAGACGGCAGGATAAAGGGGTTGTTCTAAAAATTGAATAATTGTTGTTTATCACCGAAGGAAACTTCCGAAGCTCTTATATTGACGGCACAAAAAAAAGCATCTATGACCACTCAAAAAAGGATGTTAATGAGTATGATGGCAGGCTTGTATATATCTCTCGGAGCACAGGGTTTTATGGTAGCCTACGAAAATGTGCTTGCAAGGGCAGCTGTATTTCCCGTAGGACTTATGCTGATAGTGCTTGTGGGTGGAGAGCTGTTTACTGGCAACTGTCTTATGACATTTGCAGTATTGCAAAAGAAAATCAAAGCATTTGATTATATAAAAAGTCTTGCACAGGTACTTTTGGGAAATTTTATCGGTGCGCTGATAGTCGTAGCTCTGCTTTACTTCGGAGGAATATATAATAATCAGTCTTTATCGGAAACAATTGTTAAAATTGCACATTCAAAGCTGTCATTGACATTTACAGAAGCGTTGCTAAGAGGAATATTGTGTAATATCCTTGTGTCCCTCGGAGTATGGTTTGCAACAACTGCCAATGATACAACGGGCAAGCTTCTTGGATGCTGGTTTCCCGTTATGCTGTTCGTTCTTACCGGATATGAACACGTTGTAGCAAATATGTTTTATTTGCCAATGGCTGCAATATATGATTCTGCCATAACGATACAACAAATTCTAATCAACAATTTTTTACCTGTAACCATAGGAAACTTTATCGGTGGAGGAATACTTGTGCCGGTTGTTTATTACAGGATATATCATAAATAATTCATCTTTAATTAAAGGCTGCTGAAAAGGAGATTTCAGCAGCCTTTTTTATCTTTTGATATTGTTACCGCTAATACACCTGCCAATATCAGAATACATGCCACAATATTGCGGGTGGTTAACGGCTCCCGTAAAAACATAATTCCAAGAATAATGCTTGTTATGGGCTCAAACATACCTACTATGGATGTAATGGTAGGTCCCGCATATTTTACTCCTATGGGTATAAAGGAATTTGCCAGGAAGGATGCGAAAAATGCAACCAACAGTGTAAATACCCAGCCTGTAGGAGTCATACCAAATACCAATGTCCTGCTTAATAATCCGAATAAGAATAAATAAGCAGATGAAAAGATGGACAGATAAAAGGTTATTTTAAAAGGATACATGGAATTCAATCCGCTTTTATCTATGTAAATCAGGTGCGCAGCAAATATTACACCTGAAATGAATGCAAGGAATACACCAAATAAGCTGAAGCTTCCTTCCAAAAACATCATTACGCCGACAGTGGAAAGAATCAATGCAAAGACGGTCTCTTTACTTACCTTCTCCTTAAATATCACAATGCATGCGGCAGTAACCAGCACGGGATAAATATAATGAATGGTGGTGGACATACCCACCGATATATAATTGTAAGAGCCGTACAGTGTAAGTGCTGTCAGTGTGGGACCCATGGAGCTTAAAAGTGCAAGTTTCTTAACTTCTGTTTTATCTATTTTTAAAGGAACATGCTTGAATTTAAGCATAAAAAAAAGAAGGGGAATAGAAAGGAAGTTTCTATAAAAGGTAAGGGATAAAGAATTGCTTCCTTCCATGTATGTCATTTTTCCAAGAATCGGTGTAAATCCATAAATAAAAGCTGCCAATATTCCAAAAAATATGCCTTTTGTTTTGTTCATTCATTTATCCCCCCGGGAATATTACCTGCCGCAGCACTTCTTATATTTTTTTCCTGAACCGCATGGACATGGATCGTTTCTTCCCACTTTATTTTCGTTTACAACTATTTTTGACCTGTTAAAATCCTTCTTAATTTGTTTTCTTTTTTCTTCATCAAAGATATTATTCCATTCATCCATTCCGTAAAGCCATTCAGCTTTAGCATCATGCATGTTCCATAACAGCTTTTCAAAATCAAATTCTGTCTTGATTTCAGAATCTTCGGTTAAATCCTCCAAAACCAATGCTTCCTTAAAGCTGCTGTTGGCTCCGTCAAGAAAACCGATAAACTGAACTGCAGTCATATCATTCGTAACCGCTAAGTCTTTAACTGTTCCTTCAAGAACGGGATTTTTGCTTTCAAGGACTTTTTTATAGCAATCTGCTTCTTTACCCATATAATCCTTGAAAAAGTCGTTATATTCCTGTTGAGTTTTGATATTCTCCAAATTTTCAGTCCATTCTGTATATAAACTCATAAAATCCTCCAATAAATTTAGTAACTTCTAAATGTATTTTAACAGTATTATTTTAAAAATTCAAGAAAAATTGACAAAGCCACATTCATGTGGCTTTGTCATTGTATAAGTTATTAATTGTTTTTAAGCAAATCTCTGATTTCAGTAAGCAATTCTTCCTGGGTGGGTCCCTTTGGTTCTTCGGGAGCTGGCTCTGCTGCCTGCTGCTTTATAAATTTATTTTTTGAATTGTTTATTATTTTTATAAAAATGAATATTGATACTGCGACAATCAGGAAATCAACTACATTTTGTATGAAGTTACCGTACATTATTGCAGCTTCAGGCTTAATTATTGTTTCACCCTCCATTATCGCAGGACTCATAACATATTTCATAGATTTAAAATCCATGCCTGCCATGAAAAACCCAAGCAAAGGCATTATCAAATCATTAACCACCGATGTTACGATTTTACCGAAGGCACCACCCATTATAACACCGACAGCTAAATCCAGAACATTTCCTTTGAACGCAAATTCCTTAAACTCTTTCCACATAACTTCCTCCGAAAGTATAAAATATTATTTCGATTATATTAACATTTATACCCAAATTGAATCTGTTTAACAATTAATTTTTATATTTTATACCCGAAGTCGTATCAGCTATTTCTATGCTATCATCGTAGGAAATATATCTTATGCCCTTTTCAATAAATGTATTTTCCTGACTGTCCTTGTAAACCACAAACACCTGATTGTCAGAGGATGCCTTTTCTAAAATATCCTTGAGTATTTTTACTTCTCTTTCATCTATGATGCTGTCAGGACTGTTGTTTAATGAAAGAACCAAAATTTTGTCCTTGTAGTTTACCAGGCTTTTAATGTTGTTCCACATTGTTGTGTTGCTTGCACTCATTGATCCGTTAGAAATTATGACATCAAAGGAAATTATATTTCCGTTATTCTTAACTATTTCACTTTTACCGTCGGAAATAATCAGCTTTTCCGTAAAATCAGAAATTTTACCGACCTTCATTGAATCCACAAATACCGATTCCTCACGAAGACCTAATTCCTTGTCATTGGGCTCATACATTATTCTTAAATTATCAATGTAGATGGTTCCCGAATCCTTCCTTGTTTCATTTATTTCAGCGAGATATATATTTTTTAATGTAACAGGATACGCTGTTCCTTCAGGTATCTGCGCTTCAACCCATTTCCATCCTGTCCAGTCAACCTCGTCAGCAAATGTAAGCTTAATCTGATTATTGTAAGCATCGGTGATTCTTGTTCTCAGCCAATGTTTTTTGCTGTCACCGTAAACCCACATTCCGATTGCCTTCGGCTTATCCTCAAGTCTGATGCCCTCCTGGTCCTTTCCGAATTCAATAAATGCGATGCTTTGATCCGTCATGGCTGTAAAATCATAATCCAGCTTAATTGCACCTGAGCCCTCTTTCACGAAATCATTTGTTACGGATATGTTGCCTTTAGAGCCCTCGGGATATAGATTTAATTTAAGATCACTTAAATCCTCAAAACGATTCAGAGTTTTATATCTGTAGCCAACCTTTACGATTATGTTCTTAACCGCACCCTCAAATGAAGCGGTTATGGCACCTATATTGCTTACATCTCCGGAAGTGAATATTCCGTTTTCAACCCTTCCGACTTTGTTTCTATATGAGTAGGACAGATATTTTGAAGGTATATATGCAGAATTTCCATCCTTATCCACACCTAAGACGCTTCCTATCTCATGCTGCTCTTCAAAGCCCATAACCAGCATTTCATCATTAAACTTAAGTGCCGCAGGCTTATCCAGTACATTTATCTGAACCTCACCCACAGCTCCGTCTACAGATGCGGTAATGACAACTTTTCCCGGTTTTGTGGGAAAGAATACATTGTTTATTACCTTTCCTGAGCCCTCGGGAGATACGTTATATCTTATATCTGATGGACTTACCTCCAGTGGTGTGAAATATTCGTTGTAGAATTTAAGGCTCAAATTCGTTTCAGTATTATTAAATATTGATTCATGCTCCGGTATTATTTCAACTTTATTTACCATGTCACTTTCCGGAGACGTATTAAATACTCCGACACCTGATGCAATCTTTCTTTCCCTGCCGTCAGAAGGAATATTGACAATAGTAACATTTGAATTTTTCAGAAAGTCCACTCCCATAGTGGTGGAGCCGCCTCCGTCCATGTTCACAGCGTTATAAGCACCGAGGCTCATCATAATTTCCGCAAGCTCGGTTTGCTTAACACCGGTGTAGTCTTTATTTCTTCCGTCAATTGTAACCATTATCATTTCGGTATTATCTCTGTTAAAGCCGATTGCGGTTCTCGGGTGTGAGCCTAAAACCTCATCGCTTAAATCGTTCAACTGACCGTTTTTAACAAGGTAATTTAAGGCACCGTAGGACCAATCAACCTGATCCGGGCTGAAATCAAGCTCTATGTCTAGGGATACCGGCTGTCCCGGAATAAATGATTGCTGTAATTGTTCAATAGTTGTTGCATTAGTGCTTGCTATAACGTATCCGTCACGGGGGATTACTACAGATGGCTGATTTTTTCTGACCTCTGTAACAGTATTGTTTTCTACAATAACTTCAACTATATCTTTGTTCTGAAATCCCGGTGAGGTTTTGCTCCAGTCCGACGTTAAAATTGTAGCTCCCCATTCCAGTGATGATGTTTTGTTAAATACCGTTATATCAAATGCGGTTGAATCCGCAGCATACAATGTAATCTTGGGATTCCACACGGAAATGTTTAAATCACCGTTCAAAAGCTTTGAAACTGTGGGATAGCCATAGCTGTACGGAAGAGGTGAGGTTATTAATTTTCCGTCCTTAATAAGTGCTCCGTATGTATATGTGGGATCCCCCATATAGAAAAAGTCACCGTTTACTCCCGCGATAGCACCTGAGGATTTAATCATGGCACTCAATGGTGCACGATTGGATACTCCGTTTTCATTGGTGATTGGTTCAACATTCGTATATCTGTCTGTCAAATCGGCTCTGACAACATTAATATTCATCCATCCGATTGAAGTATATCTTTCAATATTTTCATGGGTAACCCCTGTGGATAACCTTGTCTGCCTCGTAAGGTCGTAAACATTGTAGAGTGAATTACCGTATGCGGTAGAGTTAAACATTAATGCAAGACCCAAGGAAAATGCTGCTATTTTTTTAATACTCAAATATATCATTCCTTTCAATCATAAAATTAAACGCTGTTGTATTTATTGTATCATATATTGATTTAAAAAACATTACAATACTGTTTCTGCAAAAATAACAGTCGACAACTATAGTATAGACGGAAATCATAAAGACTTTGTTCCTTAAATTCATATGTTAATTATTGTAATTATTGTTAATAAAATAATAATGTTGACAACAAAAAAAGTATGTGCTATTATGATGAAAAATAATCCTTATCAAGAGTGGTGGAGGGACGAGGCCCAATGAAACCCGGCAGCCTGTTAAATCAAGGTGCTAATTCCCGCGGGTAATTCCGGAAGATGAGGCGGCAATATATTGACGTGTACCTCTTCTTCGGAAGAGGTTTATTAATTTTTTGTATCAGTTTAAAATAAAGTTTATGATAAAGAAAGGAAAAGATATGAAAAAATGGTTATTTACATCTGAATCGGTTACCGAAGGTCATCCTGACAAAATGTGTGATCAGATTTCAGACGGTATTTTGGATGCTATAATGGAGCAGGATCCAAATGGAAGAGTTGCGTGCGAAACTGTTACTAAGACAGGTTTTGTGCTGGTGGCAGGAGAAATAAGCACAAACTGCTATATTGATATTCCTAAAATTGTAAGAAACACTGTAAAAGATATAGGATATGACAACGCAGAGTATGGCTTTGATTTTAAAACATGTGCTGTATTTACTTCAATTGAAGAGCAGTCACAGGATATTGCAATGGGTGTCAACGAAGCAGATGAATATAAAAAAGACAACCTTGATGCAAATGACATGATTGGTGCCGGAGATCAGGGTATGATGTTTGGATATGCATGCAATGAAACACCTGAGCTCATGCCTATGCCAATATCACTGGCTCACAAGCTGGCGCTGAAATTGACAGAAGTAAGAAAAAATAAGACTGTTAATTATTTAAGACCTGACGGCAAGACTCAGGTTACGGTAGAGTATCATGATAATAAGCCTGTAAGAATTGACACAATTGTAATTTCCACACAGCATAATCCTGAGGTTGACAGAAAGACAATCGAAAAGGACCTGATAGAATACGTTGTTAAAACAACTGTTCCGGCTGAACTCTTAGATGAAAACACAAAATATTTTGTTAACCCTACAGGCAGATTCGTTATCGGAGGTCCTCAGGGAGATTCCGGCTTGACAGGAAGAAAGATTATAGTTGATACCTACGGCGGATACGCAAGACACGGCGGCGGAGCATTCTCCGGAAAGGATCCCACAAAGGTTGACCGTTCGGCTGCATATGCTGCAAGACACATTGCCAAAAACATCGTTGCTGCCGGCTTAGCCGACAAATGCGAGGTTGAGCTTGCTTATGCCATAGGAGTTGCAAAACCTGTTTCAATAATGGTTGAAACATTTGGTACAAACAAAATAGACAATGAAAAAATAGAGCAGGCAATAATTGAAAACTTTGACTTAAGACCCGCTTCAATAATCGAGAAATTCAACTTGAGAAGACCTATTTACAAGCAGGTTGCTGCTTACGGACATTTCGGAAGAGACGATTTAAATCTCCCATGGGAGCAGACAGACAAAGTAGAAACACTGAAAAAATACCTATAAACAGACAGAGGGGACGGTTCTTTTTGACTGTCTCCTTTTCATTATTTTATAAATCCGGTAAGGAGAATCCATGCTTAATAAGAAATCAGGAGTATTGCTGCCCGTAAGCGCTCTTCCTTCTAAATACGGAATAGGCACCTTTGGCAAAGCAGCGTATGAATTCATAGATTTTTTAATTTCATCAGTACAGAAATACTGGCAGGTGCTTCCCTTGGGACCTGTTTCTTTCGGTGATTCGCCCTATTCTGCATTTTCTGTGTATGCGGGAAATCCATACTACATAGATCTGGAAATGCTGGTGGAGGAAGGATTAATAAGCTCTGCTGACTGCGAATCCTTAAACTCTGATGAAGATTTTGTGGATTACGAAAAACAGTTTAATCACAGATACAAAATACTTTTTAAGCTGTATGAAAATTCGGCAGATAAATATCGCGAAGCAATATCGAGGTTTAAGACTGAAAACAAATGGGTTAATGATTATGCGTTTTTTATGGCGTTAAAATACAAAAATAATCAGCAGCCGTGGTATAAATGGGATGAGCTCATTAAAAACAAAGATGCTGAAACACTTGCAGAGGAAGAAGAAGGGCTGCGGCATGAAATTGACTTTTGGGTGTTTTTGCAGTATTTATTCTATGAGCAGTATTTTAAATTGAAGGAATACGCAAATTTAAAAGGCATTTCCATCATAGGAGATATGCCTATTTATGTTGCCGAAGACAGTGTAGAAGCCTGGGCTGACAGAAAATTATTTACTACGGATGAGTCCGGGAAATTTACGATGGTTGCGGGAGTTCCTCCTGATTATTTTTCTTCGGAGGGGCAGCTTTGGGGAAATCCTGTGTACGACTGGGGATATCTCAAAGAAAATTCCTACGAATGGTGGATAAACAGAATAAAATGGTCGCTGAGACTGTATGATGTGGTAAGGATTGATCATTTCCGCGGCTTTGACGAATACTGGGCAGTACCCTGCGGCTCTGAAAATGCAATAAAGGGCGAATGGCTTCCTGCCTGTGGGAGAGAGCTTTTTACTGAGGTGCTGAAAAATACAGACAGCTTGAGAATCATCGCAGAGGACTTAGGAACTATTACAGATGATGTAATTAAATTAAAGGAAGAGTTTGATTTTCCTGGTATGGGTGTATTGCAATTTGCATTTGACGGAAATCCCGGTAACCCTCATCTGCCTTCAAATTACACAAAAAACACCGTTGCATACACGGGCACACATGACAATGATACATTGAAGGGATGGTACAACAAGTTAAGCACCGCAGAACAACAAAGTGTTCTGAAGTCATTAAATATTGACGCAAAAAATGAAGCTGAAATAATGGATGAAATAATACTGAGCGTTTTAAAAAGCAACGCAGGTATTGTCATTATTCCGCTTCAGGATTATCTGCATGAAGGGTCCGAAGCACGCATTAACACTCCGTCAACCATAGGCGGTAACTGGACCTGGAGAGTTAAAGATAGTCAGATAAAAGAATTAAATATTTGCCGGCTTTCAGGGTGTATGAATTCTTAATACGTTCAGCACAGTATTCCTTCATGCCCCTTTTTAATTTTAAAGTTATTTCCTCATCAGACAGATTGATTGCGATTATAATTTTGTTTTTTTGATTATAACGTTCAAAAACAAATACATCTTTGTCATGTACGATGCATTTGTAGCTTCCTTCCTTAAATACATCATTTTTTCTCAGGGATGATAAAAATTTATAATGATTTAAGATCTCACGGTTTTCATTTCCCCATGGATAGCACATTCTGTTGAAAGGATCTTCAAAGCCTTCAACTCCGGCTTCGTCACCATAATAGACGCAGGGCACGCCGGGAAGTGTAAATTGCAGCAGACTTGCTGTTTTCAGCAAGCTTATTCCTTTCTTAAGCTCATCCTCATTTAATTTATATACAGCCCGTTCATCACGGCTTTCGGGTCTTGTCTCATTTCCTAAAACAGTCAGAATTCTTGCAGTATCATGTGTGCCTACTATGTTCATCAGGCTGGTTACTGTCTGAGGAGGGTACTTTTCAATTATGAGGTTCATAGTTTCATACAAGAGACTGCAATCCTTATTTTTTACATAATGTATGATGGCATCCTTTAAAGGATAATTCGTTACGGAATCAAGCTCGTGTCCGCAGAGATATTCCTTCAGCTTATCGTAGGAAAATTTGTTGGCAGCATCCTCCCATACCTCTCCCACTATGAAGGCATCGTGATTGTGAGCTTTAACAGAAGTCCTGAAAATCTTAAGGAAGCTGTCCGGAAGCTCATCGGCAACATCCAGGCGCCACCCTTTGATGCCGATATCCTGCCAGTGTTTTATAACCCCGTTTTTTCCTGCTATAAAATTGATGTAACCCTTATTTTCTTCTTTAACCTCAGGCAGAGTCTTTATTCCCCACCAGCATTTGTAATCATCGTTCCATTCATTGAAGGTATACCAATCGTAATAAGGTGACATTCTGCTTTGATATGCTCCTATGTTATCATAGCTGCCGTATTTATTGAAATAAAGACTGTCATCGCCCGTATGGCTGAACACTCCGTCTAAAATTACCCCCATACCGTATCTTTCAGCTTCTTTGCACAATTGTGAAAGAGCTTTTTCATCCCCGAACATGGGGTCAACTTTTAAATAGTTGCCGACATCATATTTATGGTTGGAATATGCTTCAAAAATAGGAGACAAATATATGGTTGTAACTCCAAGCTCATTGAGGTAGGGCAGCTTTCTGATTATTCCGTCTATATTACCGCCGAAAAAATCATTGTTTTTGATTCCGACCTCTTCATCAGGTACATAGTTGGGTATGCCGCCCCAGTCATTTCTTACGAGGATTTTTCTGTCAATAATTTTATTCAATATCTTTTCTCTGTGAAACCTGTCAACAAATATGTGATATATCATCCCGCCTTGTATCCATTGAGGAGTTTTATAATCCCCGGCATGAACGAGCAGCTCATAAGTCTTGGAGGAATTATTTTCATCAAAAATAAAGGAATAGTAGTAATGACCGTATTCCTCTATCACAAATATTCCCTTGTATACATCATAAGAATTTTCTGTTCCAATCCAGCTTAAAGCAACCTCCTTACAGAAATGCTTATCATAATTTTTTCTTTTTTCTATAAGGATTTTCGGATTGCTTGTAAAGCCCTTCTTAATGTGGATTGTAACGGTTATTTCGGTGTTTTCTCCGATTCCTCCCTGAGGGTATCGGAAGGCTTCTGATTGATTGTCAAAAATGTACATTTAACCCCCTAACAATGCAGCAGATGATATTATACTGATTTTATATTCCATATATTGTCGACATACTCTTTTATGGTTCTGTCCGAAGAAAAAACTCCTGCTGATGCGATATTTATCAAGGACATTTGATTCCATCTTCTTTTGTCGTTGAAATAAATTGAAGATGCATTGCTGTGAGCATCCATGTAGCTGTCAAAATCCGCAAAGCACATGTAGGGATCACCGACCTGAGAATCACCTAACAGATACTTACTTATTGATTCAAAGGATTTTG
>JAFACY010000247.1 GCA_023425285.1 Bacillota bacterium | reverse complement strand
GTGTTCCACAGCTTCTATCCTGGATATTCCTTTTCTGATTTCATCTAACGAAAGACCCAAAGCAAAAGCAGTTGACGCTCCCGCAAGAATATTCAAGATATTGTGCTCTCCCAGAAGTCTGGTTTCACATTCAATGCTTCCCATATCTCTTATGCATAATGTAAATTTAGAGCCGGTACTACCTGCAACTATATCTGTTGCAAACACATCTGCATGCTCTGCATTCTTAATTCCATATAGTATTTTTTCCTTGTATGTTTTATCCGCCAATTTCTTTACATATTCATTATCATAATTGAATATTGCAGTTCCGTCATCCGGCAGAGCTTCTATAAGCTCATACTTGGTCCTCATAATATTGTCAATTGATTTAAAGGTTTCCAAATGACATGGACCTATTGATGTAAGTATTCCAATCTTGGGATTTGCAAGTGCCGCAACCTCGGCGATATCACCTATTTTTGTTGCGCCAAGCTCCGCGATAAAGACCTCATGCTCATCTGACAAATCGTTATTTATAACCTTGCTTATACCCATAGGTGTATTGTAGCTTTCCGGAGTATTAATTACATTAAATTTTTCACTTAATATTGCTGCTGTTAAAAACTTAGTGCTTGTTTTACCATAACTTCCTGTTATACCGACAGAGGTGATGCCTTTCATGCCTTTTATTTTCCGTGATGCTGCATCGTAAAATTTGTTGTTTATATTTTTTTCTATGGGCTGAGCTATAAAATTTGCTCCTATTATATAATATGAACTGAAAAAATAAACTATGGATAAAAATCCTGAGCATAAGGGAAAATATCCGACAAAATCCTTAGTGATAAGCTGCACGATTAAAACCACTATAACAAAGTCTATAAGCGTTAATCCCATGGCAATCATAAGCAGTCTTTTAGCTCTTGGTGTAAACACTAACGGTTTTTTTGAGTTATATTTTTCTTTGTATTTTAATATAAGCAGAAGTAAAGCAGATGCTGTAACTGCATATTGAGCGATATTACCTTCACCTCTTCCTGATGTAAATATAAAAAACAACGTAATAACAATGCACATAACTGTATATATGCTGTCCTTTTGCGTATATATTTTATCCCTGTTTTTTTCTGCCCACTCTATGTATTTTTCGTTCTTATAGCCTTCAAGCTGAAGCATGTGTAATGAAAATCTAAGCTTGTAAAAACAAAGTATAAACCAAAAAATTGAAAACAAAAAAATTGCAGAAATCATATTTTCTCCTCTTAATTATAATCATCTTTCAAAAATACATTTATAACCGCTTTAAATTGTTCGTAGTTATCCACATAAGAATAATGACCTGCATCCTTAAAAATAATCAATCCGCTGTCCTTAATCCTTTCTTCCATTATTTTACCCATGTATAGAGGTGTATCTTCATCATTTTCTCCCCATATGAGCAGTGTGGGAGACTTGATGTAAGGAAGCAAATCAAATAAATTATCATGGATGACCTTAACCATGGTCTGTCTCATAATACCGTCCGAGGATTTATAATCTGTCGAACCATATTTTCTGTAAAACTTCTCCAATTTCTGCTCTTTGGAGTTTCCTCCGACAAACAACAGATATGCGCTCTTTAATAATTTAAACGAATAAACCTTTATGTAATAATTTAATTTCCTTTTCGGAATTATACCTGCACTGTCAATGAGTATAAGTTTTTTAACGTAATCATACATACTTGATAATATTATGGATATTCTGCCTCCGTGTGAATGTCCGAATAATATTATGCTGTCTAATTTATTCAATTCAATAAATTTGTTGATGCAGGCTGCATAATCATATGAATTCCATGGTTCGACAGGATTGTCGCTCTCACCAAAGCCTGGTAAATCCATGACTATGACTCTGCATTTGTCCTTCAACACATTGGCTATGGGCATCATTGTCTGTATGCTGCCTCCCCATCCATGCAGAAGCAATACAACACTACCATGACCTTCATCTATGTAGTTAATATTAATACCGTCAATATTAATTCGCATCATAACCCCCTGTAACAATAGCACAACAATTGTTATTGTGCCTTAGGCACAACCTATCGTTCTCCCATTGTTCTCCTATCGTTATATTATATGTTAACAGTCTGAAATCTGCAACAAAAAAGACTTCCCAAAGGAAGTCTAAATTTCTTAATTAATTAAAAAAACTTTAACAGTAATCCGCCGTATTGAGCTAATAATGGTCCGAATACAAGTGAAACAACTGTCATAAGCTTGATAAGAATGTTGATTGAAGGTCCCGAAGTATCCTTGAATGGGTCACCTACAGTATCACCAACAACTGCTGCCTTATGAGCGTCACTTCCTTTTCCGCCATGAGCTCCGCCTTCGATATATTTCTTGGCATTATCCCATGCACCACCTGCATTTGACATAAATATTGCCATTAACACACCTGTTACAAGCGCTCCGGCCTGTAATCCGCCAAGAGCTTCCGTTCCCAGAAGGAATCCAACCAATACAGGTACTATAACCGCTAACAGACCCGGTACAATCATTTCCTTTAATGCCGCTGCTGTAGAAATATCAACGCAGCTTCTGTAGTCAGGCTTTCCTTTGCCTTCCATTATGCCTGGTATTTCTCTGAACTGTCTTCTAACTTCTTCAATCATTGAGAAAGCTGCTTTACCAACAGCACTCATTGTTATTGCCGAGAACAGAAACGGCAACATACCGCCTATGAACAAACCTGCGATAACTGTAGGATCTGTTAAATTGATTGATGTTATTCCGACAGACTGAGTATAGGAAGCAAACAAAGCAAGTGCTGTTAATGCTGCAGAGCCTATTGCAAAGCCTTTACCTATAGCTGCGGTTGTATTACCAACAGAGTCTAATTTATCTGTAATTTCTCTTACTTCATGAGGCAATTCACACATTTCCGCGATTCCACCCGCATTGTCGGATATAGGACCGTAAGCATCAACAGCAACAGTCATACCTGTAGTTGAAAGCATACCTACAGCTGCTAAAGCTATACCGTACAGACCTTTTATAGTGTCTATTCCGTTTGGAGTATAACCGGCTATCATGTATGCACCTATTATACCTACTGCAAGTACAATTATCGGATATGCTGTTGATCTCATACCAACAGACAAGCCGCTTATGATTGTTGTAGCAGCACCTGTTTCTGATTGATCTGCAATTTCCTTAACATATTTGTAATCGCCTGATGTATAAATTTCTGTAATTTTAGCTATTACCAAACCAACAACAGATCCGAAAACTATTGCCCCGAACGGTAACAAGCTTCCAAGTATTGAGCTGCTTAGGAAGAATGCTGCAACCATAACTATCAATGAGCTTGCGTATGTACCCATGTTTAAAGCTTTTTGAGGGTTTGAACCTTCTTTTCCCTTTACAAACATCGTACCTATTATAGAAGCCAGAATACCAACCGCACAGATTAATAATGCAAATAATACGCCGTTTTCTTCATAAGCTATAATTCCAAGTGTTATAGAAGAAATAATTGATCCAACATACGATTCAAATAAGTCAGCTCCCATACCTGCAACGTCACCAACGTTATCTCCAACGTTATCAGCTATAACTGCAGGGTTTCTCGGATCATCCTCAGGAATTCCTGATTCTACCTTACCAACAAGGTCAGCTCCGACGTCAGCTGCTTTAGTATAAATACCACCGCCAACACGCGCAAACAATGCAACTGAAGAAGCTCCTAAACTGAAGCCTGTTATTATGTTAGCATCTTTGAAAATTAACCAGAATATACCTGTTCCTAACAAACCGAGACCAACAACTGTCATACCCATTACAGAACCGCCTGAAAAAGCAATGTCCAAAGCTTTGTTCATGCCTGATGTATATGCGGCATTTGTTGTTCTTACATTTGCCTTCGTAGCAACCACCATACCGAAATATCCTGCAAGTATGGAGCAAGCAGCACCTGCGGCAAAAGCTAATGCAGTTGGCCAATTAATTGCGAATCCTAAAACAACAAACATTATAATTGCGAAAATTCCAACTGATTTATATTGTCTTGCAAGAAATGCCATTGCACCTTCGTGAATGTAGGAAGCTATTTCCTTCATCCTGTCATTGCCGGGCTCTGCCTTGTTTATCACTGATGCCTTATAAAATGCAAACAGTAATGCCAATACTCCCACTACAGGAGCAATAAATAAAATATTCATTTAATACTTTCCTCCATTGTTAATTTAATTATGTGCTCAAATTAATCAAGCTTTACATGAAAAATAATTCTAAATTCATAAGGAATATAGAATAATATTAATATTACCAATTAATTACAAAATATTACTGAATAGCTACCAGTATTAATGAAGCAATCAAGAAAAATATCGCTGAAGCTGCTGTAGCCTTTTCTAATTTACCTTCATAGCTTCTGCCCTTGTTTTTTCCCCATATTGATTCAGCTCCGCCTGCTATATCTCCTGACATGCCTGCTGATTTTCCTGATTGAAGCAATATACTTGCTATTAGAAATAAACTCGCAATTATTAATAAAATTCTCATTACAGTTTCCATCATTCCACCTCCTGCCGACGATCTTTTCTGAATAACATTAGAATTATAACATTAAAAGATACCATAAGCAACAAAAATATTAATATTTTTGTTGCTTAATAATCGCCAATCCATAGCTGCTATATTGCCTATCTATTGATATTGTAGAATACGCCCATTCCATTATATTGTGCAGCTTCACCCAAAATGTCTTCCAATCTCAATAATTGATTGTACTTGGCAACTCTGTCTATTCTTGAAGGAGCTCCCGTCTTAATCTGTCCTGCGTTTGTAGCAATTACCAGGTCGGAAATAGTTGTGTCGTCAGTTTCTCCCGAACGATGTGATACGACTGCGGTAAATCCGGCTCTCTTTGCCATTTCAATTGCATCCAATGTTTCTGTTATTGTGCCTATCTGATTCAATTTTATCAATATTGAATTTGTAACCTTTAAATCAATACCCTTTTTCAATCTCTCGGTATTTGTAACGAATAAATCATCGCCTACAAGCTGAATTCTGCTGCCCAATTTGTCTGTGAGCATCTTCCAGCCTTCCCAATCCTCTTCGTTCATTCCGTCTTCAATTGATATTATAGGGTATTTGTCTACAAGATCAGCGTAGAAATCAACCAATTCAGCTTGTGTAAATTTTCTTCCTTCGCCTTCAAGTGTATATATCTTTGTTTCCGGGTCATACATTTCAGTAGCAGCTACATCCAGTGCAAGCATAACATCTTTTCCCGGAGTGTATCCCGCTTTTTCTATCGCTTCAACTATTGTTGATAAAGCTTCTTCATTTGACGCAAGGTCCGGAGCAAATCCACCTTCATCTCCTACGGCTGTATTTAATCCTTTGTTCTTAAGAACACTTTTCAAGCTGTGGAATATTTCCGCTCCCATTCTCAATGCTTCCTTAAAATTTACTGCTCCCACAGGCATTACCATGAATTCCTGAATATCTACATTGTTATCTGCATGCTGTCCGCCGTTTAATATGTTCATCATAGGAACCGGCAATGTCTTTGCATTAACTCCACCCAGATACTGATACAACTCCAGACCTAAAGTATCTGCGGCAGCTTTTGCACATGCAACCGAAACACCCAATATTGCATTTGCTCCAAGATTTCCCTTATTGTCAGTTCCGTCCATGCTCATAAGTATTTTATCGATTAAAACCTGTTCTGTTGAATCTCTACCTATTAATTCGGGAGCTATAATGTTGTTTACATTATCAACCGCCGTCTGAACGCCTTTTCCCAGATATCTTGATTTGTCACCGTCACGAAGCTCCACTGCTTCAAATGCTCCGGTTGACGCACCTGAAGGTACACCTGCTCTTCCGTAGCCGCCGCTTTCAGTCCAAACCTCAACCTCAATTGTTGGATTTCCTCTTGAATCTAATATTTCTCTTGCATATACATCTGATATAATTGTCATTTTTCCCTCCACTTATTTAATTATTAAACTGTTACCGGTCATTTCAACAGGCTTTTCCAGACCCATGAGTTCGAGCATCGTAGGTGCTATGTCTGCCAATATACCTTCTTTAAGTTTAAAGTTTTTGTGATTGCGCACAATTATCAAAGGAACCTTGTTTGTTGAATGTGCGGTCAGTCTTTTTAATGTACTTTTATCCAGCATTTCTTCACAATTTCCGTGATCTGCCGTTATTATTGCCGTACCGTCCGACCTGATGATAAAGTTAACTATTTCCCCAAGACATTTATCCACTGCTTCCACAGCCTTTATAGCTGCTTCTATATCACCTGTGTGACCCACCATGTCAGGATTTGCAAAATTAATAATCATAACCTGGTACATGTCATTTTCCAGTTGCTCAATAATCATGTCCTTCAATTCAAAAGCACTCATTTCAGGCTTCAAATCATATGTAGGCACATCCGGTGACGGAATAAGCTTTCTTACCTCATACTTGAACGGTTCTTCAATTTCACCGTTGAAAAAATATGTCACATGTGCGTATTTTTCAGTTTCCGCAGCCCTCAGCTGCTTATATCCCTTGGAGCTTAAATACTCACCCAGAGTATTTTTTACAAAATGAGGCTTAAACGCAATCTGAACATTTTCTATGGTTTTATCATACATGGTCATGGAAACAAATTTAACATTTACTTTCTTTCTTTCAAAATGTTCAAACTCTTCATCCACAAAGGCTCTCGTAATTTGTCTTGCTCTGTCAGGTCTGAAATTAAAAAATACCACGGCATCATTATCTTTTACGGTTAATGCTTCTCCATCCTGATTTTTCACTATGATCGGTCTGATAAATTCATCAGTTACTCCGTTTAAATATGATGCTTTTATGGCGTCAATCGGGTCGTCGAATACTTCACCATCACCCTTTACAAGTGCGTTATAGGCCAATTCAACCCTGTCCCACTGCTTGTTTCTGTCCATCGCATAGTATCTGCCCATTATTGTGGAGATATGTCCTATACCTATGCTCTTGATTTTTCTCTTCAGCTCTTTGATATAGTTAGGGCTGCTTGTAGGACTCACATCGCGCCCGTCGGTGATGCAATGTATGGCTAAGTTTTCCACACCATTTTTCTTTGCCAGCTCCATCAGACTATATAAATGAGAATTATGACTGTGTACACCGCCGTCAGATAAAAGTCCAAGAAAATGTAACGTTGAATTGTTTTTCAAAACATAGTCAAAAGCTGAATTTAAAGCTTCATTACTTTCTATTTCTCCATCTTCAATGGCTTTGGATATTCGTGTGAAATCCTGATAAACTATTCTGCCTGCACCGATATTCAAATGTCCGACTTCGGAATTACCCATTTGTCCCTTTGGCAGTCCCACATCATAACCGCTTGTAGATAAAACAGTGTTAGGATATTTTCTCATCAACACATCAAAATTAGGTGTTTTAGCTCTGCTTATAGCATTTCCTTCATAATCACTGCCTATTCCCCAGCCATCAAGGATAATCAGTGCCGTAACTTTATTCATATCATGACCTCTTACTTTTTATAATTAATAATCCTATAAAACTCTTCCGGCTTCAAGCTTGCACCACCTATGAGTGCTCCGTCAATATCTGATTGTGTAAGTATTTCTTTTGCATTGTCCGCTTTTACACTTCCGCCGTATTGAATGATTACCTTTTCGGAAATGTCCGAGCCGTAAATTTCAGACAGACAGCTTCTGATAAATGCTGCCATTTCATTTGCCTGCCTGCTGCTTGCAGTCCTTCCCGTTCCTATAGCCCATATAGGCTCATAGGCAATTACAGTTTTAACCGCTTCAGAAGCACTAACATTTTCAAAGCCCTTAACAATCTGATTTTTCACAGTTTCTTTTTCAATGGATTTTTCTCTTTGCTCCAGAGTTTCTCCTACACATACTATAGGAATTATATCATGTGCATGTGCTGCTTTCAATTTCTTATTTACAGTTTCATCCACTTCATTGAAGTATTGTCTTCTTTCGGAATGTCCTATTATAACATAGTCAACACCGATGCTCTTCAGCATAGCCGGTGATACTTCACCGGTAAAGGCTCCGGCATCTTCAAAATGCATATTCTGAGCTCCGACCTTTATATTATATCCTTCCAGGCTTTGTCTTACAGAAAATAAGTTGACAAAAGCGGGACAAATCAAGACGTCGGCATCCTTATCAAATTTGTCCGATAATGATTTCAATTCCTCGACCAATTTCAGGCTTTCATTCAAATCATTATTCATTTTCCAGTTGCCGGCTATCAGCTTCCTTCTCATTACATCCTCCTATTTATCATCAACAGCATCGATTCCCGGAAGAATTTTACCCTCTAAAAATTCTAAGGAAGCTCCTCCGCCTGTGGATATGTGAGTTATTTTATCTGCAAGACCGATTTTTTCAACAGCAGCTGCACTGTCTCCACCGCCAATGATTGAAATTGCAGACCTATTTTCGGCAATACACTCTGCGATTGTATTTGTTCCCTTTGCAAAGTTATCCATTTCAAATACACCGAGTGGTCCGTTCCAGATTATTGTACCAGATTTATTAATTACATCCTTGAACATTTCAATGGTTTTATCTCCTATATCAAGTCCCATGAATCCATCAGGTATTTTATCTGCATCTGTTACGAAATTCTCCGCATCATTTTTAAATTCCTTTGCAACCACGGTGTCAACAGGGAGAACAAGATTTATATTTTTACCTTTTGCTTTTTCTATCAGACTTTTTGCTAAGTCCTGCTTATCTTCCTCCAGCAAGGAGGTTCCTACTGAGTACCCCATGGCTTTAAGAAATGTATATGCCATTCCGCCGCCTATGAGTATGTTGTCTGCTATGTTAAGCAGATTTTCAATAACAGCAATTTTATCAGATACTTTCGCACCGCCTAAAATAGCAGTAAGGGGTCTCTTAGGATTATTGAGAGCATTACCCATAATTTCAATTTCTTTTTCTACCAGAAAGCCTACTGCAGACGGTAAATGTATGCATATACCCGCATTGGATGCATGAGCTCTGTGTGCTGTTCCGAAAGCATCATTTACATAAAGCTCTCCTAAGGAAGCTAAATCTCCGGCAAAATCTTCACCGTTTTTTTCTTCTTCCTTTCTGTACCTCGTATTCTGAAGAAGCATAACGTCTCCCGGATGTAATCCCATTGCAGTCTTTTTTACATTTTCGTCAACTACAACATCACAATTCGCAAATATTACTTTCTTTCCCAAAAGCTCACTGAGTCTTTCTGATACAGGAAGTAAGGAATATTTAGGATTTGCTTCTCCCTTCGGTCTGCCTAAATGAGACATCAATATCAGGGAAGCCCCGTTATCCAGCAAATATGTTATAGTAGGCAATGAGCTTGTAATTCTTATATCATCGGTTATATTATTATTTTCATCAAAGGGTACGTTAAAATCGCATCTGACCAAGACTCTCTTACCCTTAACATCCAAATCCCTCAAAGTTTTCTTGTTCATATCAAAGAACAATAGAAAAGCAATGGATCAGCAATGGATCAGCAATGGATTGGCAATTGATTTATGTCTCTGATACACACATCTATCGCCTATCCATCACCCGCCTGTTGCTTATCTATCGCCTGTCTATTGCATTCCTCCCCAGTATTTTGCTAATCTCACCAATTGTGCCGTGAATGACATTTCATTGTCATACCAAGCTATGAGCTTTATCATCTGTTTTCCTTCCGATTCAAGTATCTGTGTAGATAAAGCATCAAATATGCACGCGTAGTGACTTCCTATTACATCACTTGATACTATAGGGTCTTCTGTATATGCCAATGTTTCATTGGCAGCTTTCTTTATTGCCGCATTTATTTCTTCTATGGTTGTATTTCTTTTTAATTCAACTGTTAAATCAACTACTGAGCCTGTTATGGTCGGTACTCTCAGAGCCATACCGTCCAATTTTCCCTTTAATTCAGGCAGAACCTTACCAACAGTCTTTGCTGCTCCTGTTTCAGCAGGAACTATATTTGCTGCAGCCGCACGACCTCTTCTTGCAAGAATTCCTTTTTTGTGTGAATTATCATGAATATTCTGATCGTTTGTATATGCATGCACTGTAGTCATGAGACCCTTTACTATTCCGAATTCATCATTTAATGCTTTTGCCAAAGGCGCAAGGCAGTTTGTTGTGCATGATGCGGCAGAAACAACTGTTTCACTTCCGTCAAGCACATCGTGATTTACGTTGTACACTATAGTTTTCAAATCTCCCTTACCAGGTGCTGACAGCAATACCTTTTTAGCTCCGGCTTTTATGTGAGCCTCTGCTTTTTCCTTCTCGTTGAACTTACCTGTGCAATCAATTACCAAGTCGATATTAAGTTCCTTCCAATTGCAGTTCTCAGGCTCTTTAATGCTTGAAGTCAATATTTCATTGCCGTCAACTATTAAAGCATTTCCGCTGTAAGTTACTTTGTCTGTCATGAAATTCCCATGAGCAGAGTCATATTTAAGTAAATAAGCCAATGTTTCAGCATCTGAATTAGTGTTGATTGCTACAACCTTAAAATCCGGATCTGTAGCCATCAATCTTAATGCTAACCTTCCAATTCTTCCAAATCCGTTAATTGCTACTCTAATCATAAAATCCTCCTAAAATTATATTTAAATTAATTAACTAATCACATTAAAGCTCTAATATCCTCATTGCAGCTGCTTCATCCGTTACAAGAATGAAATTATTATTAAATTTAGAAAACGCGTAAATCGCTTCTGCTTTTGAGCTTCCTGCGGCAACTCCTATTGCATTTTTAATAGTTTTAAAATTGTCCGGTGTAATTCCTACAGAATTGGTTTCAATTCTTAAATTACCATCCTGATCGAAAAAATATCCAAAAGCTTCGGCAGTAAGCTTTTCGGACTCTATTCTTTTCAGAACCTCTTTATCCGACTTTCTTCTTGCCGCCATTTTCTTAGCATCTCCAAGACCGAATACCAATAAATTAATTTTTTTTATATCTTCCAAGACTTCATTTATCAGCTTATTGCTTTTTAAAACATTAAGTCCGGCTTTATCTAAATTATCGGGAATATGCAAAAGTTTATAGCTAGCATCCAGTTTTTCAGCCAGGTTTGCCGCTATAGTATTTGCCTGAATTTCCAGTTCTTCACTCAATCCGCCTCTTGCAGGCAGGACTAAAAGGTTTTTCAATCCCTTTTTATTTTTCATGTGGTTCACGGTACATGCCATGGTTGTTCCGCCGGTTATGCCTAATACCGTGTCATTTTTTATAAGACCCAGTATAATTTCGGCAGCTTTTTTTCCTAAATCGTGAAATGAATATAAATCATTTTCCGTATCACCTGCAACAACCGCAACACGCTTTAATTTCAACTTATCCTTCAACTTTATTTCCAGATCGGATAAGTTTTTTATGTAATAAAAAGTATTATGCACTTCTGATAATATGTCTATACCCACATCTGTCAATTTTACTCCGGCAGAATGGATATTAATCAAATTTAATTCTTTCAGCCTGTCAATTTCAGCTCGCATTACACGTTCGGATATGCCCAGTTTATTAGCTAACGCTCTTCTGCCGACGGGTTCAAAGCTGCTGATAATTTTAAGGATTTCATACCTTCTCATCAACAAATCAGATGTTTCAGGAACTATTTTATTTTGAATTTCAATTATCTTATCTACATCCATAAGCCCTCCGGGATATATTTTGTCCCACATGTATATTTTCGTCCCTAGTCTTATTTTATCATATTTAGTTTTATTTGCAACATGATTTTTTATAAATATGGAAATTATTTTTGATTTTTATAAGAGTGGAAAAAGCAAGATATGTGTTATACTATATGACTCAATTCAATATATGTGTTTTGTTATTTTGATTATATCACGGTAATATATCAATGTACAGATAATTTACAAAAAATAAAAAAAGAATATACGTTAATATATTCTTATACAACAATTTTATCAATTGTTCTCCTATCATTCCTAATATCTTCTTCTCATTGATGATGCAGGTATTCTCATTTCGTCTCTGTATTTTGCGACTGTTCTTCTTGAAATATTTATGCCGCTTTCACTCAGCATTTCAGCAATTTTTTGATCACTTAAAGGTTTTTGAGTATTTTCTTCATCTATATATTTTTGTATCTGAGTTTTAACACTTGTGGAGGATATTCCATCACCGTCAGATTCGCTTATACTGCTTGCAAAAAAATATTTAAGCTCAAATAAGCCCCTTGGCGTTTGAACATATTTTCCGTTTGTTGCCCTGCTGACGGTTGATTCGTGAACCCCTATATCATCAGCCACATCCTTTAAAACCAACGGTTTTAAAGCGGTCTTACCTTCATCGAAAAACTTTCTTTGAAATTTTAAAATAGATTCCGTAACCTTGTACAAGGTTTTTCTTCTTTGCTCTATACTTTTTATGAGCCACATTGAAGAATTCAATTTATCTGTTAAAAATTTATTTGCTTCTTTATCATCTAAATCATTGACCATGCTTTTATAATAATTGCTGATTGTAAGAGTGGGTAAATTATTATCATTAACAATTATGATATATTCACCATTTATTTTCTCTACCGTAACATCGGGAACTATATATCTTATGTTGTCACTGTCAACTATAAATCCTCTTGAGGGCTTTGGCTCAAGCATTTTTATAATATCACAAATACCCTGTACACGAGACACCGTAATGTGTAAGTCCTTAGCAATTTTTTGAATTCTGTTTGCTGCTATATCCTCTAAATAATTTTCTGCGATTATATATGCATTCTTATCCTGTATTCCTTTTTCCTTAAGCTGAATCATAAGACATTCGCTTAAGTTTCTTGCACCAACACCTATGGGGTCAAAGGTTTGTATTAATCTTAAAACTCTTTCGACTTCAACAACATCTTCATTCAACAGCAAACTTATATCCTGTACGGAGCAGCTTAAATAGCCTTTATTATCAAGAGACTCAATTATAAATTCACCGATTCTTTTTTCTTTATTTGTTTTAACAGATACCCCAAGCTGAACCATCAAGTGGTCCTTAAGAGACATTTTTTTGGATGTGTAGCTTTCAAAGGATTGCTTGTCATCAGAATCTACGTTTCTTTCATAAGCTCTATAGCTCAGGTCATCGTATCTCTCGGTTATATCCTTCCAGTCAAGATCATCTTTTCTGTCTTCTTTTTCATATTTCGTATCAATTTCCTCACTCGGAGAATCCTGACTTTTATTTTCGGCAGATTCAAGAAAGGGATTTACTTCTAATTGCTTATATATAAATTCCATCAATTCTACATTATTAAATTGTAATATCTGAATTGCTTGTCTCAACTCAGGTGTCATAATAAGCTTTTGAGTCTGAGTAAGGTTTAATTCAAAACCCATTTTCATAAAATCACTCCTCAATATTATATTATATCAAAAATTATTTATTTTACAACAAAAAAATGTCATCCTTAATATCAGAGAGAAATATCTGCTTCTCTCCTGATATCAAAAATGACTTTTTTATATTGTTCTTAGCAATCTGATTTTTCTGCCGCAACAAATTCATTGGCCTCAAGAATCTTGATTGCCTCATCTGTCTTTTCATCGCTGACTAATATTATAGGTCCCGTACAACCCATGCCGCTTTCTGCATATATATTGTTTTTCCACAATATTTTAACGGCATCTTCTAAATCCATAACCTCTACACCTGAAATCTGAGAGGTTACAACAGTTTTTTTAGGAGCCTTTACCTCTTCGGTATCCTCTGATTTTTTAGAAGCCTTTAAGCTGCTTAAAATATCCAACAAGCCTGCATTTTTCGCCTTTTCAAATTCTTCCTTCGCTATTTTCATGCAGTTGCCCTTTACCAGATCGGAAGCAAATTTGATTGCTCCTTCTACTAATGGCGCACCTGAGGCTCTTGAGATAATTAAAATTAATTTGTCAAAGCCTTCTCCGATGCCTGGTCCGTATCCGTAGCCAAGTGATTCGTAGCTGCCGCCTGTTGTAAATGATGAGAAAATCTTTATCATCAGGTTTCCGGTCAGTGAATCCATAACCATTACATCGCATGAACCTGTTAAAATGTCATTTCCCCTCATTACAGCGCCGCCGTCAGATCTTTTGGACTCTGTAAAGTTTATATCATAGCCTTGTTTTTTAAGCTTATTTAAGGCAATCTCAGTCTGTCTTGCTCCGTCAATATTAAGTATGCCGACTGTAGGATTTTTAATACCGCATGCCTTAGCTGTTATGATGCCATAAATTGCATTCTTAACCATACCCTCTACCTTATCGGTTGATGAAGTACCTGTTGTAGTAGCTATGAACATTTCCCTGCCGGTCCCCGGAGTTATAATTCTGCCGACGGTTGATACTCCTATTGGGAACGGATAGTGCATCGTAACTGCAGCATCAACCTGCTTGCTGCTGAGCATTTCTTCCATTACCTTATGAGCTTCATCCTCGGATTTTACTAATACGGTTTTAAGACCCTCAGTTTCTTTTGTTGAAATAACCGTTGTGTCAGCACCGTTTCTGTTTGCATTTAAAGCCGCAGTGATAATATTGTCCTCACCGTGCTCACTGCCTGTCGCAGTAATTAAAACTTTCGGTTTTTGTCCATATTCTCCGCTGATTAACGTATCAGCCAATTGATTGAACACCTTGCCGATAATTTGATTTACCTGTTTTTCGGACATGTTACCTCCTACTCAGCCATCAGATTCGAAGCGAAATTCTTTAATGCCTGTGCTATTAATTCTTTTACCTTTTCCTCTGATATGGTTGATTGTGGTTCTGTTTTTCCTTTATTTGCTTCTATAATAAAGGATACACCATCAAATAAGTTTGTCATTCTTCCAAGGAACAAGCTTCCTTTTCCAACTATCATGGTGTTCTTGATTTTACCATCCAATATATCCTGTCTGCAGAAGCCTATGTACGGAACTCCTGAAGGTATGTGTCCCTGTGTAGGAGCCCATCCCTGCATACCGTGTTGTTCTGCGAATGAAGCTAAATCACCCTTTTCTATATCACCGCGTTTAACAGCAAGTGCACCTATCATCTTGTAGTTAGCCAAAGGTACATCTCCTGCTCCTGCCGGCTTGGTGATATCAGGATTTTGCATTTCAACAGAATATTTATCAACATCCGTAATTTTCATTCCAGCCTTATCCAGAGATGAAACCAATGATGTAATAACTGCCTGTGGTGAAGAACCTGTTCCTACCGTATGTCTGCCCACTAAATCAAGATTAATTTCAGGGTTGATACCGTCATTTTCACTTACCAGCACGGCAAATCCGCCAAGCACATCCTCCAATACGGGAAGACCCTTTTTAATGTGATCCTTTCCGTTCATTCCAAGCTTTGCAGTAGCTCCACCTGCCGAAACCACAACATTTTTAAATACTCCTGCCTTAACCAATGCTGCCGCTTCTATCAATGCATGAGCCGGTCCCGCACAGAAGCCTCTTGTATCCGAACCTGTTGCATTTACGAATCCCGCTACCTCGGCACATGCCTTGGCAAAGTTTCCGCCGCCTCTTTGGTTCATATCTCCGCATGCTTCTTCGGAGCAATCTATTACATATTCAACATCTTCCTTGTTTATGTTGTTTTTATAAACTAAGTTTAACAGAGCAAGCACATTAGATGCCTTGGAAACAAGGTTTTCATGCATAACGTGAGCATTCAGGTTCACATCTATATCATGAGCTCTCTTAACGCATCCTACTAAAGCTCCGTTGTTGTATAGCGGCTCTGCATGTTCTTCGTCAACATATTTCTTTATACTGTCTGCATCATCGCCTGCCTTAACTCTCTGCATCAGTTCATCATCAAACAAAGGATGATTTTTTAATTTATTTTTTGCTTCTTCCAAAAAATTGTTTTCAAGCTTAACCAGGTCAAATACGTCGCACATTTGCATCAGGACAATAAATTCATCCTGAGGCATGATTTCTCCGTATTTTCCGAATCTGTCCGCATTATCCAGGCTTTTATCCTGCCATGGCTGTTCATATTTACCCAGTTCTTGGGGATGTAAGCTTCCTATGTATGTCTGGTTAGGCAAATATGACACTACCTGTTCGAAAGATCTCAGGTGGTCCTTTATCTGCTTTAAATATTCTGAGTTTGGATTGACAGTTCTTTCAGTTGTCTGAGTAGTACCGTTATGGATAACCATATCAGGTGCATGCACCAATATATAACTGGTACCTTTAATTACACTGTTCATAATAACCTCCGTTATTTGAAATTTGCTTCGCATTTCTGCGAAGCAAACTTATTTTAATCGGGGACATTCCTCTGACGCACAGAGATTCTCTTTAAAGAAAGAGGTGTGTCCCCTTTCCTTTATAGATATTTACAATAATCTTCACGGATTGGAGTCATTTCATTTATAATATCATCAACATCCAATACCATTTCCATCATACTGATTTGTTCATCATAAACTGCTTCGTCGATTTCTTCCTTTATTTCCGGTTCACATACATGGAATACTGAGAGTCCTAACTGAACTCCTGTCAATGGACCTGCAAAAGTAGGGTCTCCGTTTGTTACGGTTTCTGCAGCAAGACCTGCCGCTTCACCTTCTGATGCTCCAAGTACAACTACTATATTTTCAGCACCGTACTTTTCAGCAAAATCTTTAACCCTTTTTTGATTTTCTAAATCCATTGCGCCTGCGCTAGTTCAGACAAAGCATTCTGTAGATGAGAATATAACTTCGGCTCCGGCAGTCTTTACACATTCTTCAATTGCCGGTCCGGGAATTCCATCTCTGTCGCCTATTATAATTACTTTCTTACCTTGTAATAAGCTCATTTTTTCCTCCTTATTTGTTTTTATTGTTTTAGGGATATAGAATTTGGGGACATTCCTCTGACCACATAGACTTTCCCTTCAGAAAGAGGTGTGTCCCCTTTCATATTTAGATATATTTCTTTACCATTGCTTCTACATTTTCCGGAGTAGCATCTTCCTTGATTAATTCCTCAAGCTTTTCTCCGTCCTTGTAAACAGCAACTACAGGTAATCCTAATACCTTCTGACCAATAGCAACTCTTCTTGCCTTGGTAGTATTTAATTTAGTGAATTTTATTTTGTCACCATATTTTTCTGACAATTCCATAACATGAGGCATCAAAGCTTCACATGGAGCACATCCGTCTCCGAAAAAGTCAACCAGTACATAGCCTTCACCTTGCAATACTTCACTTTCAAAATTTTCTTTGTCAAGTACTAACATTTTGCACCTCCTATATATTTTCTATATATTTCTCAGCCTGAACAGCCGCTATGGCACCGTCTGCCGCTGCAGTAACAACCTGCCTCAAGCTTTTTACCCTGATATCGCCTGCTGCATAAACACCGTCGATATTGGTTTTCATATTTTCGTCAGTTACAAGATAACCATTTTCTATATTTAATATGCCTTCAAACAATTTAGTCTTTGGCTCATAACCGATAAATACAAATATACCAAATGTACCGTCATCTTCATCAGCAGCAATCTCAGTCAACTCACCTGTTTTCAGATTTTCCAGAATCATCGAATTAACAATTCCGTCACCTTTGATTTCCTTAACTGCAGAGTCCCAGATAAAGTTCATCTTCGGCTCTGCAAAAGCTTTCTCTTGTATTGATTTTGCTGCTCTTAATTCATTTCTTCTATGAATTATAGAAACCTTTCTCGCAAATTTGGTTAAGTACATTGCTTCCTCGACAGCAGTATCACCGCCGCCTACAACGAATACTTCAAAATCTTCAAAAAATGCCGCATCACATGTTGCGCAATATGAAACGCCTTTACCGGTGAATATTTTTTCGCCGGGACAGCCGATTGGCTTTGAAGTAGCTCCGCCTGCAATTATAACTGTCTTGCCCACATATTCGCCCTTCTTGCCCACAAGAACTTTTTCCTTGCCTTCAAGTCTGACTTCAACTATTTCATCATATACCTTTTCAGCTCCGAAATGCTTAGCCTGTTCAGCCATTCTGTCTACCAACGTAGGTCCTGATTCACCCTCCAGGCAGCCGGGATAATTTTCTACCTCAGATGTAAGAACTATTTGTCCTCCATCCTTTTCTTTTTCAATTATCAATGTGCTTAGTCTTGCTCTTCCTGCATAAAGACCTGCCGAAAGACCTGCCGGACCTGCGCCTATAATCAATACGTCATATACCTTGCTCATTTTACACCTCTTTTCTCTGTGGAGTCATCTGTCTATATGAGATTCTTCGTTATAACCCAAGACAAGACCATTGTCATTCTGAGGGCTTGCCCGAAGAATCTCATTTATTTATTAGATTATTTTTCAAAAACAGTTTGTTCTGTAACTTCTGTTTCTAATGCTTTTAATGCTCTTGTCAATAATCTTCTTCTTATATCTTTTTCTTCCTCTAATGTCAAGCTTGGATTTCCAAGCGGATGAGGAATTGCTATAGTAGGAACTATTCTGTTGGCTCCAACAGTCAATGAAATAGGAACTACCGTACACATGTGTACTACAGGAATTCCCGCTCTTTCAATTTCTTTTACCATCGTTGCACCGCAACGTGTACAGGTGCCTCAGGTTGATGTAAGTATAACTGCGTCTACTCCGTCAGCCAACAAATCTTTTGCAAATTCTTCAGCAAATGCTTTTGAATTTTTAACAGCAGTTCCGTTACCTACAGTTGTGTAGAAATATCTGTAAATACTGCCTATTTTTCCTTCTTTTTCAAATTCTCTCAAAACGTCAACAGGCAATACTCTGTCCGGGTCCAGGTTAGCGTATACAGGGTCATATCCGCCGTGAGCCGTAGCAAAATCAGCTTCTGTTAAATCCATAACTCCGTCTATATCGTATTTGCCGTATTTCGAAGCACTTGATGATTCAATGTGGTCAGGATTGCCTTTTGGTACGATACCGCCTGATGTTACTAAAGCAATTTTTGCCTTTGTAATATCCTTAACTGCGGGATTCGGAGCAACTCTGTCAAAGTCAGGCATAGGGAATTCTGTTTCAAATTCTTTACCGTTTAACTTTTTAATAAGCATATTAACTGCTCTTCTTGATCCTCTTTCTTTTTCAAAGAAGTTTACTCTCTTGCCGTTTGGCATATATCCTTCTTCTGCAGATGCACCTATTTTTTCTCCCTTTGCCAGTTTAAGAGCAAGAGGAACCATCTTTTTAACTGCATCTCTCATACCTGCTGCTGAATTTTTTGTAGAAACAATGTACAGACTGTTCTTGAACATATCAGCACCTGGATTTTCCTGATACATACCGCTGATTACAGGAATATTCAACTCTTCCTTTACTGCCTTTGCAATAGTTCCGCATGCAACACCGTATCTTCCGGCATTAAATGCAGGACCTGCTATAAATAAATCCGGGTTATATTTTTTAACCATATCGATTATTGTTTTTTTGGCTTCTTCAAGGTTTTCGTTAAAATATGAGTCTCCGCAAACAATAGTAGCAACTATTTCAGCTTCTTCTCCGAATGCCTGTTGTAAAGCAAGACCGGGACCAACTATGCCTTCTCTTACTTCAGCCGGAATATGAGCCATTTCTTCTCCGCCGACATTAGCAAAGAACTGGTTTATATAATGAACAACTTTTAGCATCTCTTCTCCTCCTTCCTATCTCGCACTCAATTTATTGAAGCCCATTTCATTTGTAGCTCCTGTAATTACCTGAAGCTCTGCGGTGATACTTCCGTCTGCATGTAAGCTTCCGTCAAATCCACCCGCAATTATATCTGCTACATCTGCATAACCGATTATTTTGTCCATAGGAGGAAGTTCGATAACTTCATTTGCGTTACCGCCTGTTACAACTGCATTAGCGCTGGCGTCTGCATCTGCAAGTGATTGGGATGACCCGTCTCTTCCTGCATATTCATCAGTTATAATAACTGTCTTGATTCCTTTTGCTTCGATTTTCTTGCAGTTCATAATTAAGTCTGTATCAGGATTTCCAAAACCCTCTTGTGAAATGATAACTCCGTCAACTCCTAAGAATTCAGCAAACTTAGCACTCCAGTTAGAAGATCTTTCCTTATCTGCAAGGTATACATTTTCATTTGTAATAATAACACCAACAAAGTTCAATGTCTTGCCATGCTCAGCAAACAAGTCATGAATTACAGGATTATTCAAATGGTGATATGTAGTATTTTTGTCACATGCAGATACACAGTTACCGCTTACGATTGCTCCGTCCATTAATTCAGTAGGATAAATCATAGTTGTCAATGACTGCTTTGCATCAACACCGTACACGTATGTATCATGCATTAAGCCCTGGCTTTGAAGCATCAACACATAAGCAACTCTCGGCAATTCAGGATACATTTTAAAGCCTTCTATAATTGAAGGAGTTTCAAATGTTTCAACAGCATCAGGAGTTAAGTTTCTTGCAAGCTCTCCAAGATAGTTTGCTACCTTGTAACCCGCAAATCTTAATGCTTTTTCATGTTCATGCTGCTTTAATCCGTCAATCGGTTCACAAACCAATACTAAGTTGTTCAGCTTTGAGAATGGTGTATACTCAGCTCCGAGTCCGATCATATCAATGATACCTTCCTGGAAGCCTACGATCTTACCTGTTGTAACAACAGCGGCACCTTTTAAAGCATAAGTCTTGCCTGAACCTACAGTTTCAACCTTATTAACCATTCCGGGGAATATTCCTCCGGATCCCTGCACCTTTACTCTTGGCTCTACAACGTCCTTAACGGGCATTATACGGATGCTTTCACCGGGCTTAGCCAACTCAACATCGGCTGATTTAAAATTTTGATCTTCAAGAATTATTTGCTTTACTTCTTCTTTGTTAACATACAATGTTCCATTTTCAATCTTAGACTGAGCTGCAAACTGTATGTCTTTAATAAAGACACTGCCTAATTCTAACTTCAAAAATTTTCACCTCCATAATTTTTTTGCACTATTATATATCTAACGCGCTTTCCAGCACTGTTAAATCAATTAATTTGAAATCCTCTGTCATTTTGTCCGTCAAATTCTTCAGCTTATTCTTACTAAATTTGTCATGGGTCATAATTGAATTTTCGATAATATACACTGAATCAAAATTTAATGTACCCTTATTTTCTGAAATTATGACAGATTTATATGGTGTTTCATTAGGCTTTAAGCTGCTAGACAACGGATGTGTCAAGAGCTCATGTCCTTCCTGAACCTTGTCCCTTACCTTAACAAGTACATCCCTGTAGCTTCCCTGAATGAACAATACATTGTATTTATTATTAAATTTTTCATATACCCAATCGTTATTTGTTACTATCATATACCCACCTGTAATAATATAAGCTTTAATTCAAAGATAACGCTTATCTTTAAATATAATATAAAAGCAGCAAGGAAAATAAAAAATATTCTGCCTGCTGCTCTGTTTTAAACCTGAGAGTTTCCTTATACAACTATAATAAGTTGCCCCTACGGTGCTTCCGCTTTTCAGAGATTTGTCAATATACGGTCCTTTTGCCTGAGAGCATCATTTATAATATGGCTAATATTAAATACTTACTCCTTCGGCGCTGTTAATAAAATAACAGTCTCTCCCGCATACTTCATCCAAATTATTCAATTTATTTAATTATATATAAAATCATATAAGAAAGCAAGTAGTATTTATGACTTTTTTTCATTATTATTCGGCGACGCATCAAGCACTGCTTCCGCAATATTTGTTGAATGGTCACCCATTCTTTCAAGGTTGCTTATGATATCCAAAAACACTATTCCTGCATTTGGTTCGCATACAAAATTATTTAATCTTTCTATATGATTTCTTCGTAAATTTTTATACATTTCGTCTATTATATCGTCATTGGCAATTATCCTGTTACATTCATCACAATCCATAGTTACAATAACGTCCAAGGTTGATAGATACATTTTCTTTGTTGCATCAAACATTTCTCTCATCTCGTCATTTGCCTTGTCTGAAAAGCTTACCTTGTTCTCAATTTTGTACAAAACCAATTCTCCGATATTATCCGCATGGTCTCCCACTCTTTCAATATCGTTGATAATGTTCAGCAATACAACCAATTTATCTTTTTCATAGTTTGTCAGGGACACTTTGTCTAATTTGACTAAATATTCGATTGTTTTTTTATTTATTTCATTAACTTTTTGTTCAATTTCAAATACCTTAAGTGCCGTTCCCTCATCATTTGTAAAGAATGCACTTATTGCAGCTTCAAACTCTTCAAGGACTAAATTACCCAAATGCAATACTTCCTTGGCAGCTTGTGTCAATGCTATTGAAGGAGTAACCAACAGTCTGTCATCTATATACTTTGTAACATGCTGAGTTTCGCTGCCATCATCCTTTACCAGAATTTCAGAAGCCTTAACCAACAGATTGGCAAACGGAAATAAAATAATTACATTAGCAACATTAAATAATATGTGTCCTGCCGCTATTTCCTGCGGAACATAATTGGGAACCGTGTTATATATTATCCACTCTGCAGGTCTTCTTAAGAATATCATAAAAATCAAGGTACCCGAAATATTAAACAGCAAATGGATTACGGCAGCCCTCTTGGCAGTCTTATTTGCTCCTATACTTGCAAGTAGGGCTGTAACACACGTACCTATATTCTGGCCAAAGACTATGGGAAATGCCTGTTCAAATGTTATTACTCCCGTTGTGGCAACGGCAATTAAAAGCCCTGTAGTGGCACTGCTGCTTTGAAGTATTGCAGTCATTACAAATCCAACGAGTATTCCGAGAAATGGATTATTAAATTTCGTTATAAGTCCTGTAAAATTAGGATTAGACTGCAGCGGCTTCATAGAGTCACTCATAAATTTCATACCTATAAACAGGATTCCAAAGCCTATAATAACCTCCGCAATGCTTTTTATTTTTTTCTTTTTTGATGCTAAATACATAAATACACCAACACCGACCATAAGTGTGGCAAATTGCGTAATATTTAATGACACTAAAAAAGCAGTTATCGTAGTACCTATATTGGCACCCATAATAATTCCAACTGCCTGACCTAAATTCATCAGCCCGGCATTTACAAATCCGACAACCATAACCGTAGTCGCGCTGCTGCTCTGTATTACTCCCGTTACAAGTGCTCCAACCAATACACCCATTAATCTGTTTCTTGTTAATGCAGCAAGAATACCCTTCATTTTATTTCCTGCTGCTTTTTGGAGACCATCCCCCATGTAGCTCATTCCGAACAGGAACAAACCTAATCCCCCAATTAAACTAATAGCAATACTCATAATTCCTCCTACATCATTTGTGGAAATCCAAATTGCCTTAAGGCCTCGTACATTACTATATTTACCGAGTTCGCCAAATTTAAAGATCTTGCATGTTCATTATTTATCATTGGGATTTTAATTCTGTTTTCTTTAAATGCTGAATGTATATAATCAGGAAGTCCTGCCGTTTCCTTACCGAACATAATATAGCAGTTATCCGAATATTCAGCATCCGTATAGAATCTGCTTTCTTTGGTTGTAGCTATAAAAATTTGTTTATCCTTTTTTGTTTCCATAAACTCATAAAAGTTTTCGTAATAAGTTATATTTACTAAGCTCCAGTAATCAAGTCCGGCTCTTTTCAGATACTTGTCCTGAACTGAGAACCCAAGGGGCTTTATGAGATGTAAATTTGAACCTGTAGCCGCACAGGTTCTTGCAATGTTGCCTGTATTTTGCGGTATCTCAGGTTCGAATAACACTATATTTAACGGCATTTTTTTCTCCTGTTTTAAATTGTGATAAACCAAAGCATATTATATCATCGAATGTATACATATAAAAGATAAATTATGTGTAATTTTTTGGTAATTATAAATTATTTTTATTCATCCCGTTTGTTATTAT
>JAFACY010000216.1 GCA_023425285.1 Bacillota bacterium | reverse complement strand
CCGCCTGTTAATGGAATTACTACAAAAAGGACCACTGACAAAACCAAGGTATCCCAAGGAACAGATACATTGCTGACCCCTAAAAGAAATTTAACTATCGGAATAAATGCTGCCAATATAATTAAGTGATTTGTTGCAACCTGTACAACAGTGTAAGCAGGATTCCCATTAGTCAACGTGCTCCATACAAAGACCATTGCTGTACATGGAGCGGCTCCTAAAAGAACTGCACCTGCCAGATATTCTGTAGCCAGATCAGGCGTAATATAGTTTTTAAATAGTACAAACAGGAAAAATGATGCTATTAAGTACATCGTAAAGGGCTTAATAAGCCAGTTAGTAATCCATGTCACGTAAAGTCCTTTGGGATTTTTACCTACATTTTTAATGCTTTGAAAATCTACTTTCATCATCATAGGGTAAATCATTACCCAAATTAGTATTGCAGTCGGTATTGAAACATTGGCATATTCAAACTTGCCGAAAAATTCAGGAATTGCGGGCATAAACCTGCCTATAAGAATACCTGCAGCCATACATAGAGCAACCCATAATGTCAAGTACTTTTGAAAAAAACCTATTCCTGATGTGTTTTCACTTTTCATGACATCCTCCAAATTATTTGTTACATAAATCCTGTGATTTACAATCTTTAAATTTAGTACAGTCAGCTGAATAGAAAGGAAGTGTGCAGGTTTTAATTTTCAGATAATTGTATAGCTCCTTATTTTCATTTATAAATTCATCACTTATTTTGTAGTAAGTCCACTGAGCATTTTTATAGCTGTCTAAGATTCCTGCTTTTTTAAGTATATTTAAATGCCTTGATGCATTGGACTGAGTTAGACCTAAGCAATGTTCAATTTCACATACACACATTTCACCTTTAATTACCTGAGATAAAATACGTAATCTTGATTCGTCAGCTAAAGCTTTTAAAATATCAACCATATTTTCCTCCTATAAACAAATTTATAAAAACAGACTTTTAGTTTTAATTTTCAAAGCAAGTTCTTTTACTTTTTCCTCAATTTCTGCTATAACAGCTTCAAACTCTTCATCTCTTTTACCCGTCGGATCATCCAATCCCCAATCTTCTTCATACTTGCTGTCAACAAAAGGGCATATAACATTACATCCCATTTTTATAGTTATATCAACTTCAGGAAGCTCTGTTATAAGCTTTGAATATTGATTCTGTTCCATATCAATACTATAAATTTTTTTTATCAGTCTTACCGCATCCTGATTAATTTGCGGCTTAGTTTCTGTTCCTGCTGAGTAACTCTCAAATGTATTACTTGCAAAATGTCTTCCAAGTGCTTCTGCTATCTGACTTCTGCATGAATTATGAACGCATATAAATGCTACTTTTGGTTTCATAATATAGCTCCTATTGATATCCAAATTTATAAATTTATTGTATATGATTATATGCTCATATGTCAATATACACTTTGTAAATATTGTGTAAAATTTAAAGTAACTATGTTTCCTCATAGTACAATGTTTTTATTTACCTATATTTAAATATACATTGACAATCGTCTATGTGTTGTATATAATATTTTCATATACATAGATAATCATCTATATGGATAGGAGGTAAAGTATTTTGACAAAGAATTATATTGACTTTGCACTATATATGAAGGCTCTTTCTGATGATACGAGAGCAAAGATATTTGAAATGGTTTCCTATAAGGAGCTGTGTGCATGCAAAATATTGGAGGAATTTAATATAACACAGCCAACACTTTCATATCATATGAAAATATTATGCGAAAGCGGTTTGGTAAACGGCAGGAAAGACGGTATATGGACTAAATATTCAATAAATAAGGATAACTTTGAAAACCTTCGAAGTTTTATCGACAGCATAGAACAAAATATGAAATCCGAATAATAATGATTTGAAGGAGATACAATGAATATTTTTCAGTGGTTAAATAGCCAATTACTTAAAATGGAATGGCTTTATAATTTAGTTAAACTTTTGGTAGAAAATGTATTTGGATTAAGCATCCAGGAAAGAATAGGCGGAAGTATTCACTTTTTTATATATGATGTTATAAAAATATTTATACTTTTATCTGTCCTGATTTTTATAATTTCTTATATACAAAGTTATTTTCCTCCTGAAAGAACTAAAAAAATATTGGGAGGATTTAATGGAATTACAGGGAATATATTAGGTGCATTGCTTGGGACCGTTACACCCTTTTGTTCATGTTCATCAATTCCGTTATTTATTGGTTTTACAAGTGCGGGATTACCTTTAGGTGTTACCTTTTCATTTCTGATATCATCTCCCCTCGTTGATTTAGCTTCTGTTTTGTTGCTTGCAAGCATATTTAACTGGAAAATCGCAATCGGTTATGTTGTTGTAGGTCTCATACTTGCGGTAGCCGGCGGCACAATAATCAGCAAGCTTAAGCTTGAAGAGTATGTTGAACCATTTGTTTACGGTAATAAACCTCTTGAAATTGAACAGGAAAACATGACAGGAAAGGATAGAATCGATTTTTCTGCAGAACAGGTTTTGACAATTATAAAAAGAGTATGGATGTATATATTGATAGGTGTCGGCATTGGAGCCGCAATACATAATTGGATACCTGAGACTGTTATTACAGCAATATTAGGACAAGATAAATGGTATTCTGTTTTAATAGCAACTGTAGTTGGAATTCCGATGTACGCTGATATATTCGGCACCTTGCCCATTGCAGAAGCATTGGTTGCCAAAGGTGTAGGACTCGGAACTGCTCTTTCATTCATGATGGGAGTAACGGCATTATCACTGCCTTCAATTATTATGTTAAAGCAGGTTGTTAAATCTAAATTATTAATAACTTTTGTCGGACTGGTAACTGTAGGTATTATCATTATAGGATATGTATTTAATGCATTTAGTTATTTATTAATATAATATAAATTTTTAAAGGAGATAATTATGATAATTAAAATTTTGGGTTCGGGATGTAAAAATTGCACTGCTTTAAAAGAAAATACTGAAAAAGCACTGAAGGAAACAGGTATTGAAGCTGAAGTAATAAAGGTTCAGGATATAAAAGATATTGTATCATATGGGGTAATGCAAACACCTGCATTGGTAATTGATGAAAAAGTTGTATCCTTCGGAAAAGTACTGAAATCAAATGAGATAATAAAGATTCTTGAAAAAAGATAAGATTTCGGGGGCTATTCAGTCTATGCCGGACGGTTAAAAGTGGATTTTGAGTTAAATTAAAGTTGAATTTATGTTCGTAAAGGGGGCTTGTCCGCCCCCTTTATTTTATTATAACAATTTATTTGTCGTAATCGTTTGTTGAATCAGTCTGGACATTTTTGCGTTTTTTGCCGCGTATATACCATAGGGGCAGGAGTGTGACGATTTAACTGCTTCAAGCATATGATCGGAAAGCTCCTTTTGTGTCAAAGGGAAATTCATCTTACCGCAGGCATAACGTGTAGTCTGTTGGTCAAAGTTTTTTATACATTTTCATCATGTATGACACAGTACCTTTTTCACTCACCATAAAAAGCCGGAAATCATTCTTAATCAAAAATTCCCTAAGGAATTGCTCTGAGTCTGAAATCAGGTGTATTTCAAAGGGAATATTATTTTTATTAAAAAGCTTGGTCAATACATCTTCTATTTGTGTTAACTTTTTAGCGGATCCGTGTAAAGCAATTTTATTACTCAAATTAATCATTCCTTTATTAATATTACATTTATACGCAAATATTGCATAAATATTTTTCAAGATTTTTGTTTTTGAAGAATGTGATAATTTCAATGAAAAATTAAATTTTTATGTGGAGAAAGTATATCAGTCGGAGAGAAAAGTCCGAAAAAAATTCCATTTTGTTTTTCTTAGCATTTGGATATATATACATTTTTTAATCATCAAGAGTTTTCAGGTCTGCCAGCTTCGAAACCGACATTGAATAGGCATCTGTAAATTTCTTAAAATATCCTTCTGTCATTATGACCTTGGCTCCTGACGTAAGCTCTATAATCCTGCTGTTTTTCTCCAAACGATGTATTTTACGGATATTACGGGTATTTACAATAACTCCGATGCAGCATTTAGCAAAATATTTTCTGTTGATTTCGGCATTTACCTTTCCTATACCCTTTTGGATAATTTCCGTATCTCCGTTTGTCAGATGTATTATAGTTTTTTTGTTATCACTTTGGAGGTAAT
>JAFACY010000076.1 GCA_023425285.1 Bacillota bacterium | reverse complement strand
ATGTTACTTTAAATGAAGAAGGAATTAAAACCGGTGTTACCGCTATATTGCCTCATGAGGGAAATATATTCAAAGAAAAGGTAATGTCAGCCTCTTATGTTTTAAACGGCTTTGGGAAAAGCATGGGGCTGATTCAGATCGATGAACTTGGCACCATAGAAACACCGATAATAATGACAAATACATTAAGCGTTGGTACTGCTGCAACAGCATTAGTTAAATATATGCTGCGGCAGAATGATGATATAGGTAAAACAACGGGAACTGTAAACTGTGTAATTACAGAATGTAATGACGGAAGCTTAAATGATATACGAGGACTTCATGTCAGGGAAGAACATATTTTCCAAGCTATTAATAACTGCGGTGATGGCTTTGAAGAAGGTTGTGTAGGTTCCGGAACAGGTATGACATGCTTAGGGTTTAAAGGTGGTATAGGGTCTTCTTCAAGGGTAATTGAGCTGGATAATAAGGAATATACGGTTGGTGCAATAGTAATGTCCAATTTTGGAACGAGCGGGGATTTAATGATTGCAGGCAAAAAAATCGGAGAAAGAATTTCTGAGATACAGAAAAACGAAAAAGACAAGGGTTCAATAATAATTATTATAGCTACAGATATACCTTTAAATGAACGCCAGCTGAAAAGAGTGGCAAAACGTTCAGCAATCGGTATAGGCAGAACCGGGTCTATTATGGGCAACGGAAGCGGAGATATATGTATTGCTTTTACTACAGCCAATAAATTAAAGCACTATAGCAAAAAAGAAATAATTGACACAAAATTAATATACGAAGACAGCCTTGATATAATATTCAGAGCAGCTATCGAGTCTGTGGAGGAATCGGTAATAAGCTCATTATATCACGCAGAAACTACGGTCGGATATAACGGAAAAGTGGTTAATGGCTTAAAGAAATACTTGGGGAGATATGAAAATGGATTTAATTTTGTATAACGGCAATGTAATTACAATGGATGAACAATGTCCTGATGCTTCCGCGGTTGCCATTAAGAATGGTAAGGTCATAGCTGTGGGATGTGATGCCGACATACTGAAGCTAACCGGTAAAAATACGAAGGTACTTGATTTAAGGATGAGAACCATCGTTCCCGGTTTTAATGATTCTCATTTGCATAATGTCAAGTACGGAATATTTTCTAATTGCTGTGATTTAAGTAAAAGCACTTCATTACAAGAATTAATAGATGATACCCGTAAATTTATAAAGGATAAAAATATAATGCCGGGAAACTGGGTAATAGGCACCGGATGGAATCAGGATTTATTTGATGTGAAAGTTTATCCTGCCAAGTCTGATCTGGATTTAATTTCTGCGGATCATCCCATAGTATTGTTCAGATGCTGCTCACATTTGCTGCTGGCAAATTCAAAGGCCCTGGAGATGCTTGGGATAGATGAGGAAACACCACAGGTTAAAGGCGGATATTTTGATGTATCTTTAGGTTTGTTTCGTGAAACAGCCAAGGAGTTAGTACAAGTTTCAGTAAAAAGCTATGATGTGCAGACGCTGAAAACTATTATAAAAAAAGCATGTGAAGATTTGCTGAAGCAAGGTATAACTTCCATCCATACGGATGATTTCAATATGTCTGTAGATTATAAACGAATAATACAGGCTTATTCAGAACTTGCCGAAGAAGGAAATCTGCCTGTGAGGGTTACGCAGCAGTGTCTTGCAGTTGATCAGGAGGGATTGGAGGACTTTATAAATTGGGATTATAAAGACTTAAATATCAATGATTTTTATCGCATAGGACCCGTTAAAATTCTGGCTGACGGTTCCTTAGGCTCAAGAAGCGCTGCACTCAGGGAATCATACAAAGATGCACCGGATATGAAAGGAATTTTAATCCATAATGAGAATGAATTAAAAAAGATGGTGGAAACATGTCAGAAATCCGGTTACTATGCTGCAATACACTGCATAGGAGACAAAGCTCTCGAACTTGTAATTGACAATATTGAATATGCAAGAAAAAAATATCCTGACACCTCCTTAAGACATGGAGTTGTACACTGTCAGATAACGGATGAAAAGCTTTTGAACAGAATAAAAGAGATGGATTTATTGGTATATGCCCAGCCCATCTTTCTGAACTATGACCTTCATATAGTTGAAGACAGGGTTGGAAGGAAGCTTGCTTCATCAAGCTATAACTTTGGCTGGCTCGTACGTAACGGAGTTCATCTGTCTATGGGTACGGACTCACCGGTAGAAAAATTTAATCCTATGGAAAATATTTATTGTGCAGCAGCAAGAAAGGACCTGAACGGATTCCCCGAAAAAGGATTTTATCCCGAACAAAGTATTACGGTGGAAGAAAGCATCAGAGCTTATACATGCGAATCGGCATACTGTTCATATGAAGAAAATATAAAGGGGAAAATCAAAAGCGGCTATTTTGCCGACATGGCAGTGCTGTCTGATGATATTTATAATATAAGCAATGAAAAGTTGCTTGATGTAAAGGTTGAAATGACCATAGTTGACGGTATAATCCGTTATGAGTCAAAAGGAAAGTAACGATAACCAATGATTATCACCTGCAATATTGAGGATAAGTACTAAAAACAACCTTGGAAATTGCAGTTGAATAAATACTTTCAAAGCTTCTGAAAGTACTAAATTATCTCATAGGAGGAATGAAAACATGAAATTTAGAAAATTCTTTTATCTTATTCTCGTAATGCTTGTGATTTTAATCACGCTGATTGGTTGTAAAAAGGAAGATGATATGGTTGTAATCGGATATATAGGCGATCTTTCAGGAAATGATGCTTATGTAGGTGTGCCGCCGCAATTGTTCTTACAGGATTATTTTGCTGAAGTTAATGCAAAGGGCGGAATTCTTGGCAAGCAGGTAAAGCTTGTGTCTTATGATATGCAGCCTGATAATGCTGTTGACGGCTCTCTGGCATTTAACCGTTTGATTAATGAGGACAAGGCTATTGCAGTTATTGGTCCTTCTTCGAGCTCAGCTGCAATACCTATGGCAGCTATCGCTGAAAAGGCGAAAGTTCCTTTCATTGCTACGTCTGCTACCAACGAAAAGGTAACAGTTGCTGAAGACGGTACACTTAATTCTTATGCGTTTCGTGTCTGTTTTATAGACTCTTACCAGGGTACAGCTGCTGCCAACTATGCTTTTTCTCAGGGTATCCGTAAAGTAGGGCTGATTGAAACACTTGGAAATCCATATTCTCAGAATATTTGTGATTTCTTCCAGAAACAGTTTGAATCCTTAGGAGGCACAGTTGTTGACCGAATCGGTATTCAGGACGGCGATGTTGAGTTCCGTGCTCAGCTCACAAACTTTGGTAAATCAGGTATTGACGCCATATTTTTCCCAAGCGGCACCTACAAATTACCTTCTTTGGCTGCTAACCAGGCAGCGGACCTGAATCTTGATTTTAAATGGATCTTCACCGATGGAGTTTATGATGATACACTCCTTGAAGTAGCTGGTCCAAATATAGAAGGCGCCATTATGACAAACTATCTTTTCGGGGATGACCCTGCTTATGATGAGTTTAAGGCATCATATAACGCAAAACATAAAGAATATTCCGCAAACATATTTGTTTATCTTGCATATGACGCTGTAGAGCTTTTAATGCATGCAATCAATGAATCACAAAGCCTTAACCCTGTTGATATCCAAGCAGCTCTTGAAAATGCTGATGATGTATCACTGTTTACAGACAAGCATTTTACGGTTGACCCTAAAACACATAACCCTTTGAACAAGATGGTTGCTATTATAGGTGTTAAGGATGGCAAATACACGCTGATTGAAAACTACTATCCGACAAATTAAATATAATTACACAATTAAATAATTATATAAGCTTTAAAAATCTTTGTGCAATGAATCTCGAAATCATAGGTTCATTGCACATAATATTAGGAGAATATCATGACAATTATTTTTCAGCAGTTGATTACCAGCGTATCAGTCGGAGGATTATACGCGATGCTTGCGGTTGGATATGCTTTGATATACAGCGTGTTTGATTTTACAAACTTTGCTTTTGGCGGCGTTATGATGGTATCTGCATTTTCCGGATACTTTGTATCCAGTGCAGGCTTCGGGACAATACCTGCTATGATTGTGGCAATTGCAACCGGTATTGTTGTATCAATCGCAGTTGAGCTGTTAGCTTATCGTCCGATGCGTAAAAGAAATGCAAAGAGGCTGTTTTTGATGATTTCCGCAATGGGTGTTAATATCTTTCTTACAAACCTGTACCTTGTCTTGTTTGGTGCTAATTTGAGAACCTTGTCCAGCGGCTTCGCCTCCAATACGGTTTCGTTTATGAATGTTCAGATTGGAACTGTCGATGTTGTGGCACTAATTACATCCGTAGTAGCCTTAGTGCTTTTAAGCTTTTTTCTTTACAAGACAAGACCCGGTATTACTGTACGTGCAAGTGCCATTGATGTATCAACCGCCGGTCTCATGGGTATAAATGTTAATCGGGTTTCTCTGATTGTATTTGCGATTTCCGGCATCACCGCAGCAATTGCAGGAATGTTTTTCGGAATGAAGTATACCGTTTATCCGGGAATGGGAGCCATGTCAACAAAAGCGTTCATTGCCGCTGTTATTGGCGGACTTGGAAGTCTTCCGGGGGCTGTGCTCGGTGGATTTTTACTGGGCATTCTCGAAACTCTTGTTGCCGGGTATATTTCCGCAACCTACAGGGATCTTTTCTCATTCGGCACAATGATTATTATACTAATGTTCATGCCAAACGGCCTCATTGGCAAGGGCGATCAAAGTAAATTATAAGGAGGACTAATATGTATATAGCATCCGTTGTTGTTACAACCTGTACAAATATCGTTGCTGTTATAGGTCTTGCGCTTCTTACCGGCTATACCGGGATGTTCTCTCTTGGTCATGCCGGGTTCATGTGCATTGGTGCCTATGCAGCTGTTCTTTTAAATAAGTATTTTATGATTCCGTATGTAATTGCAATTATTTTAGGCGGCTTGGCCTCAGTACTCATCAGTATAGTTATCGGCTATCCGACATTGCGTAACAAGCTGAGGGGTGACTATTTTGCTATCTGTATGCTTGGCTTCGGCACTGTCGTGCGTTTAATACTGAATAATATGAATAATCCCATAACAAATGGTGCTCTCGGTATAACTAATATTCCAAAGCTTACAACACTTTGGTCCGCACTTTTATTTATGATAGTATTGGTGTATTTTATGTGGAACTTTGTCAACTCCCAGTACGGTAAAAATTGTGTTGCAATACAGCAGCAGGAGGTTGCGGCGGAAATGATGGGAGTCAGTGTTGTTCGTACCAAGCTGCTTTCTTTAGCTATTTCGGCATTTTATTGCGGAGTCGCAGGCGGAATGCTTGGCTTCTGGCTGCAATATATCGCACCGGCTACCTTTTCGGATACACGTTCCAATGACTTCCTTGCAACGCTGGTTACAGGCGGAACAAACAGTATCACCGGTCCATTGATTGCGGCAGCACTTATGACAACCTCCCTTGAATATCTCAGGTTTCTTGTTAACTGGCGTTTGGTTGTTTACGGATTATTGTACATCCTCATCATGCGCTTCCGTCCGGAGGGTATCATGGGCTACAGAGAGTTCTCGCTTAAGAATACAATCCGATTTTTCAAAGAATTCCCTCAAAACAGGGCAAAGCTTACTGAAAAATGGCTGCAGTCTTTCTCAAAGCTTACTAAAAAAGCAAATACAAAGGAGGAGAAAAAATCGTGAATAATTCAGACAATGCACTCAAGGTCAACAATCTTGTCATTCGCTTTGGAGGTCTGTATGCTATTGATAACGTAAGTATGCACATAAACAAAGGCGAATTTGTAGGCCTGATTGGCCCCAACGGTGCCGGAAAAACCACCTTTTTCAACTCTATTACCGGCAATCTCACTCCTACGGAAGGAACTATAACATACCAGGGGAAAAGTCTTATAAAAAAGAGCCCCGATAAAATTTCACACATGGGTATAAGTCGTACTTTTCAAAACATACGTATCTTTCCGAAGATGACAGTGCTGGAAAATGTGTGCTTGCCAATTCACAGCAAGCCAACCTATAACGTTTTTTCGGCAATGCTGGGATTACCTTCCATAAAGCAGGAGGACAAACGCATCCAGGAAAAAGCTTTAGATTATCTTAACCGTCTCGGCATTGAAAAGTACAAGGATCACCAGGCCGGTGCATTGGCATACGGATTGCAGCGCCGCCTTGAAATTGCACGTGCTTTAGCTGCGGATTCGAGCCTTTTGCTGTTAGACGAGCCTGCTGCCGGTATGAACAATGATGAATGTGCCGGGCTGATTGAACTGCTGCACGGCATCCACAAGGACTTTAACCTTTCAGTTATGCTTATTGAGCATCACATTGACGTTGTTTTGAAGCTGTGCAGCAGGATTTATGTTTTGAATCTGGGGAAATTACTTGCTGAAGGTACACCACAGGATATTCAGTCCAATCCGGATGTTATACGTGCATATCTCGGTGACAGGAGGAAAAAACAATGAAAAAATTAGTGGAAGTGAAGAATTTATTTTCCTATTACGGGGGGATTTGTGCTCTGAACGGTGTTTCTCTCTATATCAATGAAGGTGAGATTACTTCTATTGTAGGTTCCAACGGTGCGGGAAAATCTACTCTTATGCGCACTATAGCAGGCGATAAACGCATTGATTCCGGAGAAATCATTTTTAATGAACAGTCACTCCCGGGGAACGTATATGAAGTGGTTGTAAGCGGCATCTCACTTGTTCCCGAAGGAAGGCATATATTTCCCGCACTCTCTGTGCGTGAGAATTTAATCCTGGGAACCTGTGCCCTTAAGGGAACGGAATATAAGCGTGCCGTAAATGAAACAATGGAGGAAGTACTTACACTTTTTCCTATCCTTGGTAAACGCATACGTCAGTCAGGCGGTACGCTGTCAGGCGGCGAACAGCAGATGCTGGCCATCGGACGTGCACTGATGGCACATCCGAAATTGCTCTGTTTAGATGAGCCTTCCTTGGGATTGGCACCGATAATAATTGATGAAGTCTTTGATAAAATTCAACAGCTGAATAAAGAAAAAGGACTTACGGTATTATTGGTTGAACAAAACGCATACCTTGCACTTGATGTGGCTGATCGCGCCTATGTATTGAACACAGGTCTCATTGCCTTAGAAGGTACGGGGCAGGAATTGGCAGATGATCCAAGTGTTCAGGAAGAATATCTGGGTATAAAGAGCTGACAAGGGAGGTTTAATGTAATTGAATAAAAAAAATTATGAATTAGCTGTTGCGCTCCGGCATGAGCTGCATCGCCATCCGGAGGTATCAAATAATGAAGTATGGACAAAAGCTTATCTTATGGATTTTTTATGTAACAATACAAAACTTGAGGTTGTGGACAGGGGTGCATGGTTCTATGCAGTCTACCGTGCTTCCTCCGGGGCTGAAAAAATTGCGTTTCGTGCCGACTTTGACGCACTTCCCATTGATGAAACAATCAGTCTGCCTTACGGTTCGCAAATTCCGGGTGTATCTCATAAATGCGGTCATGACGGACACAGCGCTTCATTGGCTGCATTTGCACTGGAAGTGGATGAATTGGGATGTGAAAATACTATTTATTTTATTTTCCAGCATGCGGAAGAAACCGGAGATGGTGCAAAGCAATGTGTGGCTTTGGTTGAGGAGGAGGGAATTGACGAAGTCTTTGGATTTCACAATGAGCCGGGATATCCGTTGGGAGAAGTTATTGTAAACAGCGGAAGCTTTCAATGTGCATCAAAAGGTATGAGTCTGTATTTCAAGGGTGTTCCTTCTCATGCCTCAGACCCCGGAGTCGGGCGAAATCCTTCGCTGGCGATTGCAAGAATTATTTGCGCCTTACCGTCATTGTACAGGGCGGAAGATTACAGGGGACTGGTTTTATGCACAGTTATACATGTGGAGATTGGCTCGCCGGCGTTTGGCACATCAGCGAGCTCAGGCGTACTGCGTGTAACCCTGCGTGGTCAGTATGAGGAAGAAATGAATTGCCTCCAATCCCGTCTGGATATGCTGGCCTATGGTCTGGCATCTGAATATGGACTGGAATATCATAACGAATTCTGCGACTATTTTCCGGAAACCTCAAATCATTTATCAAGCGTGGAAAAGGTCCGGAAGGCTTGTGCGAAGCTGGGAATTAAAACTCATGAATTTCCGCATGTAAAACGCGGTTCTGAAGATTTCGGCTATTTCACCAAGGCAGCCTCAGGTGCTTATTTTGATATAGGAGCCGGAAATATAACCCCGCACCATACAGTAACATTTGATTTCCCTGATGAAATTATTAAAACAGCGGTAGACGTGTTCTATGAACTCGCTACTCTGCGTCCCTGAACCCATACTTCCTTTATATCAGAGGATTCTGACAGCAGAAGTATTTTATGAAGCAAATCCTCGGGAGTTTTTTCCTTATAAAATTGAGGGATATTTTCTGTGCTCAGTATCTGCACATCAAAGGAATATCCCTTTTCTAATTTTCCGATTGGTAAATTCAGCGCTGTGCCGCCTGCAACCGTGGCGGAATAAAAGGCATTGTTAATTGTTATGGCAGAACAGGCTTTTCCTCTTTCATCGCGGGGCAGCGAAGGATTGACACCCTCCTGCAGCATCCTTGAGGATATCACAGCCTGCCGTACAGCCTGATACATGCTTGGGCTGTAGCCTCCAGATATGTCTGTTGCCATTCCTATGTTTACACCCTTGCTGCTGAAATCCCTGAATGGCAGCACGGAGTTTGCAAAATAAGCATTTGACAAGGGGCTGTGTGCTATGGTGGTTTTCTTGTAGGCTATAAGCTTCAGATCATCGGGCTCTAAAAAGGGAGCATGTGCAATAATTGTCTTGTCGGTTATTAAACCGAAGCTGTCTAATGCCTGAGCATCGTTCATGCCGTATTTCTCTTTGACAAATTGATGAGCCCAGTCACTTTCACTGCAGTGTGTCTGCACGTGTGCATCATATTTATATGCTAATTTTCCCAAGCCTGCCAGGGCTTCGGAGGTACAGCAGGGGATAAATCTCGGTGTCACTACGGGATAAACCTTTTGCTTGTATACCCTTTGTATTTCCAGTACTTCATTTATAAACCTTTCGGTTTCGTAGACAGCTTTTTCCGGAGAAGCATCTCTGTAGAAAGCAGGATTGCTGTCCGGATCATCCATTACAACCTTTCCCACCAGACCGCGCTGACCCGTTTCTCCGCACAGCCTTGCCAGCAGCAGGGATGGCTCTCTGTCCACGGTGGCAAGATACATGGCTGTAGTAGTGCCGTGTTTCAGAGTGGTTCTGACCACATCTCCGTATACCTCTTCCGCAAATTTCAGATCCTTAAATTTTGCTTCCAGAGGAAAGGTGTATTCACCCAGCCATGTTTCCAAAGGCTTATCCAAAGCAGTTCCTGCCTGAGGCCACTGTGATGCATGGATGTGCAAATCAACGAAGCCGGGTAGCATGACTTCCGAATCGGTGAGCACCTTTAATTTTCCGCCTTGCAGACATTTTTCTCTGACTGAATCGTAATCTGTATGTCCTTTTTCGTAAACTTTCTCTATGCCGCCCTCGTTGTCTATGCAGAATAATCCGTTGTTGATATACTTTATATTGTTAAAATCTATGCTGTAAAAGGCATTGCCCTGTATAACCGTATTAATCATGGTTCCTCCTGTAAGTGGTATTGCTTCTGATTATACTATTGATTAATTTTTTTGTAAACATTTGAAAAAAGACCTGATATTTTTGTATATCTTCAGGTAAAAATTCAACAAGAAAATACGCTTGACACGGCGAAATCTTTAAACTATAATGTTGTTAGTTCTTAAAGTTAGCATAAACTAACCGCAATGCTTTTTATGTGCTCGGGCATATATTTTTTGGCACATGAGTTAGTTAAAACTAACTAAAAATCAGGAGGTTACATATGGGAAACAAGCTCAATGCAAAGGACCTTATCAACATAGGTATCTTTACAGCTATTTATTTTGTTTTATTTTTTGCAACGGGTATGACGGGATATATTCCTGTTATGCTGATATTTTTACCATTGCTTTGCCCGCTCGTTACAGGTATACCATTTATGCTATTTTTGACTAAGGTGAAGACCTTTGGTATGGTAACAATTATGGGAACCATATTAGGATTATTGATGTTTATTTCGGGACATACCTGGACTATTCTTGTTTTAGGAGCACTTTGCGGATTTATTGGAGATTTGATTTTGAAGTCGGGAGGATACAAGGGATGGAAGACAACAGTTATTGGTTATGCGGTCTTCAGTGAATGGGTTATAGGCGCCATGATACCGCTGTTTTTTATGCGTGACATCTATTTTGCGGAAATGCGGTCGGGATATGGAGACACATACACTGATACTATCATAGCTCTTACACCCTCATGGGTTTTCGGAGTTATGATTTTGATGGTTGTTGTGGGAGCAGTAGCAGGCGCATATCTGGGCAGATCCGTACTTAAAAAGCACTTTAAACGGGCGGGGATAGCTTAATGAACAATCAATTAATGGCAGGAGCAGCGGTAAGACGCTTCTGGATTGATCCCAGAACAAAGCTTTTATTGCTCTTTATAATCAATATAATTATGATGGGTGGCGCAATTGACGGAATATCAGTTATTGTCAGACCGGTTCTGGCATTTATTCCGTTTATACTTCTGCTGTCGGAAGGAAAAATCAAGGCTGCAGGCATATATTTTCCTGTGTTTGCCGCAGCATCTTTTATTGAATCCTATGTGGTTCCTCATACCGCAGGGCTTGCAAATTTATTCGCAATTATTATTTCAAGTCTGGTGACACGCTTCATGCCATGCATTGCCATGGGATATTATGTGGTAACCACCACTACCGTAAGCGAGTTCACCGCTTCCATGGAACGCATGCATATTACACCCAAAATTATAATTCCTTTGTCGGTAATGTTCCGGTTTTTTCCCACTGTGATGGAAGAAGCTCTTGCCATTTCCGATTCTATGAAGATGCGTGGGATAAGCGGAAGTTCAATTGTCAAAAATCCTATTGAGTCTCTGGAGTACCGGGTGGTTCCGTTGATAGCATGTGTTGTTAAAATCGGAGAAGAGCTTTCTGCCGCCGCTTTGACACGTGGACTCGGAGGACCCGTGAAGCGTACAAATATATGTAAAATAGGCTTCAGCAGACGGGACATAGTGCTTGCAGCGGTGGCACTGCTTGCTGCCGGCTGTACGCTGGTATTGTAGGAGGTTATATGATTGAGTTAAAAGAGGTTTCTTTTTCATATGAAACCGGTCAGCAAAAAAACAGTCTGCACAATATTAATCTTACCATAGCTGCCGGAGAGGTGGTTCTGCTTTGCGGTGAATCGGGCTGCGGAAAAACCACATTGACAAGATTGATAAACGGTCTTATACCTCATTACTATCAGGGGGAGCTCCAGGGTGAAGTTCTCATAGACGGCAGAGATGTTTCAAAGCTGCCGTTATATGAGACCGCTAAAATGGTTGGCTCCGTATTCCAGAACCCACGCTCCCAGTTTTTCAACGTAGATACAACAAGTGAGCTGGCTTTTGGAGCCGAAAATATGGGACTGCCTGTTGCGGAGATACAGCAGCGCATGCATAGAGTATCCGACGAGCTTCAGATAGAAAAACTGATGGGAAGAAATATTTTTCAGCTTTCGGGAGGAGAGAAGCAAAAAATCGCCTGTGCATCCGTATCCGTAAGTGATTCCGATGTCATTGTGTTGGATGAACCTACATCCAATCTGGATGATAAGGCAATCGAAGAGTTGCGGCAGCTGATACAGATATGGAAGAACAAAGGGAAAACAATCGTAGTGGCAGAACACAGACTGTACTTTTTGCGCGAGCTCATAGATCGTGCTGTATATATGGAGGACGGATGCATCGGTGAAATTTACGGTGCATGTGAATTCAAGCAGTTGAGCACTCTGAAGCTTGAGCAGATGGGACTGCGTCCGTTATATCCGGAAGGTATGACGAAAGATAAAAACGAAGCAGTAAGAAAAAATACACTTTTGGATTTATCAGGGTTCAGCTTCTGCTACAGGGGCTCAAATGAGCAGGCATTATGTATGGAGCAGTTCAGTGTACCCCAGGGAGAAATAATTGCGGTAATAGGAAATAACGGGGCAGGTAAATCAACCTTTGCAAGATGCCTGTGCGGATTAGAAAGAAGAGCAAAGGGAGAAATTGATTTTCAGCAGGCAAGACTGAATTACAAGGAGAGGCTTAAAAAATGCTTTATGGTTATGCAGGATGTAAACCATCAGCTTTTCACCGAAAGTGTTTTGGATGAGGTGCTCTTAAGCATGCAGGAAGAGGATGAGGAAAAAGCAGGATTGATATTGGAGGGACTTGACCTTCTGCATTTAAAAGAGCTTCATCCCATGTCTCTTTCAGGGGGGCAAAAGCAGCGTGTTGCGATAGCCAGTGCAATTGCGAGCGAACGCGAAATTATTATATTTGATGAGCCTACCAGCGGTCTCGACCTGAGGCATATGAAAGAGGTTGCAGGTAATCTGCGCAGGCTGGCTGATATGGGAAAAACACTCTTTGTCATCACTCATGATCCGGAATTCATTCTTTCCTGCTGTACGCACCTTCTCAGGCTGGAGAAAGGGAAGGTGGCTGCCAACGAACCGCTTGATGCTTCGGGAATCAAAAAAATGCTTGACTGCTTTACCGGTATATCAGGCAATCATTCTGTGCCGGGAGTAGTATAGGAAGCTGTTTTGTTCTATTGTTTTTTTATGACATTGCCATTAAAGGAAATGCAGTTCCGCCCGTTCCTTTTTGCATGATATAAAGCCTTATCCGCTTGTTTGTAAAGGTCTGATATCAGATCATTTTCCTGCGGCATAATGGTTGCCATGCCTATACTTACGGATAAGAAATCACATGGATTGCTTTCTGATTAAGCTTTGATTTTTAAATCTGTAACGGCTGCAGAAAGAGTCTGTGCCATATATAACATTTGTTCATCATCAACGTCTGACAGTACAACTAAAAATTCCTCTCCGCCGATCCGGCTTATGATGTCGGTTTTCCGCCTGCAGCAAATTTTTATACAATCTGCGACCTGCTGCAAAATTTTGTCGCCTTCCAGGTGACCTAATGCATCATTATAGCTTTTGAAATAATCAATATCTATCATGAGAAAACCTGCATGCTTTTTATCCCGTTTGCAGAACGCCCAAACTGTTTCCAAAGCATTATCCAGACCACTGCGGTTGAGAAGTTGTGTTAGACTGTCCATCCTTGCTTCTGATTTAAGACGATGCAGCAGCTTAATTTCATCTGTGGCTGTTTTAATAAAATTGCCGGAAATCTTCTGTGAAATCAGAATTGCACCTGCATGTATCATGGTCACTGTCAAGAACAATTCAAGATGTATTTGGCTTAAAGCGAGCAGAACACCCATAGCAGCCGTTACTGTCAAAAATAGAAAGACTGCTTGCAGGAAGGACAGAACAACAATTACAGCTAAAAAATACAGAATAAAAGAACAAAGTATCACAAGGCTGATATATGGAGTTTTGCTTTCCGTCAACGGAGATAAAAGCAAAAAAGTCATAATTATTATTACAGCGATAGCCGTGCCAATTCTTTGACGGTTATGATTTTTTATCCTATTCTTTATTTGCATATCTATAGAGCTGCTGTTTTCTTTTGTAATATCTTTATTCAGGTTCAATATATCCTCCGTTAAGCTCCGCTAATACTGCAGTAATACAATCGTCTTTTTCGTGGATATTAAATTTGTCATTATATATGTACAATATATAATACATGTATAAATTATAAAACATATCATATCATAAAACAAGGGTGATTTTATGATAAGTTATGAACCATTTTGGGACACTCTCAAGCGTGAAAATGTAACAACATATGTTTTGAGAGAAAAATACAACATAAGTCCGAATACATTGACCCGCATGAAAAACAATAAATATCTGAGCATGAGAACAATTGAAGACTTTTGCAGGATATTGGACTGTCGCATTGAGGATATAGCAGAATACGTGCCTGATAAGAAATAGGCCGGGGCAAATTTTATCCGACCTTTTTCTTAGTGCGCCCGTCATTAGCGACATTACCCCTGAGGATGTATTTATCTTTAGGAAGGGTTATTTTATTGATTTATTTAGTAACATATGTTACATACATAAGATCGTATTAACAATACAATACTATTAATAAAAATAATTGTGTCGGAGTGTTCTGACACGGTTAGTTAAAACGAACACATACCAGGGAGGTAATTTAATGAATAAATATTTTTCTCTTTCAGATAAAGTATACGACGTAACAGAGCAATACCCGGAGCTGATAGATTTGTTTGCTGCCAATGGCTTTGAGAACCTGAAAAACGAGGCTATGCGTAAGACGGTGGGTAAATCAATTTCAGTTGAGGCTGCACTGAAAAGCAAGCGTATTGATCTTCAGATATTTGAACAAAAAATGGTGGATGTTATAGAGCAAAATAATCCGGAGCTGTCTACGGGGCTTGCCGATACGCGCAAGGAAAATCCCGGGGGAGAGCTGAAAATCGCAGGAGTTCTGCCGTGCCCCATCAGGGTTCAGCTTCTGGAAAAGCTGGATAACTGGCTGAGCAATCAGGATACAAAGGTGAGCTACCAGTTGCAGGCTGCCAGCATGGGACTGGATTGGATAAGAGACCAGATGACGGGAGACGCAGATGCACTTGCTGATGTATATCTTTCGGCAGGCTTCAGCTTGTTCTTTGACAGAAGCGTGATGGGACATCACCTGGAAAACGGAGTGTTTTCTGATTTAACCGGTGCAGAACATTTTAATTCGTGCTTTGACAATGAGTCTATAGATTTAAAGGACCCGAAGGGACAGTACACAATCATAGGCGTTGTGCCTGCTGTGTTCATGGTAAATACGGAGCTGTTAGGCGACAGACCTTTCCCCGAAAGCTGGGCAGATCTGCTTAAGCCTGAGTTTGAGGATACAGTTGCGCTGCCTATGCAGGATTTGGATTTGTTTAATGCGGTTCTTCTGAGCATATATAATGAATACGGAAATGACGGACTGAGAAAATTAGGCAGAAGCCTTCTGTTGAGCATGCATCCCGCACAAATGGTTAAATCCGGTGCTAAAAAGCAGCAGAGTAATGCTCCCGTAATTACGGTAATGCCGTATTTCTTTACGAGGATGACAAGAGAAAACAGTCCGATGCGTC
>JAFACY010000040.1 GCA_023425285.1 Bacillota bacterium | reverse complement strand
AAACTCTCGTTTAATATTTTCCTTAGCCCAAGCTTTCGCTTAGCTTTTTTTACTTTTTGTTTGTTTGTTCTTTTTTTCAATTAGAACTCTCAAAGGTTTCTTATGCTGTTTTATTGTCTATGTTCGAATTTTTTCGTTCACCGCCTCTTGAGACAGGAACTTTCATAGTTTAACATACTTGTCGTATGTTGTCAAGATAATTTTTAAATATTTTTTATCTATTTTTTACATATTTTTTATCTTGATTAATTTGACTATGTTCGGTTGTTTACTGTCCCTCGAGACAGCTTTGATAGATTATCACATCTTTTCGATACTGTCAACTACCAATTTTTTCTTGTAGTGCCATACCCCTTAAAACAGGTATTTAACTTGCGACAGCTTGACTATATTACCACTTGCTTATCTCTGTGTCAACTGGCAATTTTTGCTTATAAGAGATGAAGCTGGGTAAAATAAAAACAAGGATGTTGAGTTATCCCATCATCCTTGTTTATCACTCAGTGTATTAATCTAATGGTTTCATTGTAGGGAACAATATAATATCCCTTATTGTAGGCTGGTCGGTTATTAACATAATAACTCTGTCAACACCAATTCCAAGTCCACCTGTAGGAGGAAGGCCTACCTCTATGGCATTGATAAAGTCATTATCCATCATATGAGCTTCATCGTCCCCGGCTTCTTTTTGCTTTACCTGTTCCTCAAATCTTTCTCTTTGATCTATAGGATCGTTTAACTCCGAGAAAGCATTGGCAATTTCCCACGTGTTGGCAAATGCTTCAAACCTGTCTGTTACCCTCGGGTCTTCAGCATTTCTTTTTGCAAGCGGAGAAATTTCAACCGGATGATGAGTAACAAATGTCGGCTGTTCTAAATATTCTTCACAGAATTCTTCAAACAATTCACTTATAACATGCCCTCTCGTCATCAAAGGCTTAATCTCTATACCTTTTTTCTTAGCTATTTCTATTGCTTCTTCGTCAGTGTTTATAAGGTCAAAATCTATTCCTGTATATTCCTTGACCATATCCTGCATTTTTACTCTTCTCCAAGGAGGAGTAAAGTCTATAGTCTTACCCTGGAATTCTATTTTTGTAGTTCCTCTTGCCTTTTTAGCAACGTAAGCAACTATATTTTCAGTCAATGTCATCATGTCGTTAAAGTCCGCATACGGCTTGTAAATTTCAATAGCCGTATATTCCGGGTTATGATTTGCATCCATACCTTCATTTCTGAACATTTTACCCATTTCATAGACACCGTCGCCCAAACCACCGACTACTAATCTTTTCAGAAACAATTCATTTGCAATACGCATATACATATCTATATCAAGGGTATTGTGGTGTGTAATAAACGGTCTCGCATTGGCTCCGCCTGCTATAGGACTTAGTATAGGAGTTTCAACCTCCAAGTATCCTTCTCCGTCCAAATATTCCCTGATACCTCTGATAATTTTATTACGCATCAAAAATACGTCTTTTATTTCAGGATTAACTATTAAATCCACATATCTTTGTCTGTATCGTATATCCACGTCTTTTAATCCATGAAATTTTTCAGGCAATGTCTGCAGCGATTTTGACAAAAGCTTAATTTCGTCTGCTTTTACAGAGATTTCACCTGTCTTAGTCTTGAAAACCTCGCCTACTAAACCGATTATATCGCCAATGTCGTATGTTTTAAGCCATTTATATTCTTCTTCACCTATTGCATCCTGCTTAACGAACATCTGAATTCTTCCTAAATGATCCTGAATATCGTAAAAGCCAACCTTGCCCTGTCCTCTTTTAGACATTATTCTTCCGGCAATAGAAACTTTTTTCCCTTCCATTTCCTCAAAATTATCTTTTATGTATTGAGAATTGGAAGTCACTTCGTATTTAGCCACTTTATACGGGTCTCTTCCCGCATTGATTAAATCTTTTAACTTATCTACCCTGACCTGTCTTAAATCACCAGTGTTTTGCTGCTCGCTCAATCACTACACCACCTTATTCTTTTGTTATATATTTTTAAACAGTTAATACTTCATACTTTATCATATCTCCTACAGGAGATGCAACTTCAATTACATCACCGACTTTTCTGCCTATGAGAGCTTTACCTAACGGTGATACATTTGAAATCTTACCTTTAAAAGGATCTGCCTCTGCCGAGCCCACTATGGTGTATTCCATAACCTCGTCAAATTCCAGGTCTTTTATGGACACCTTTGAGCCTACACATACAACTCCTTTTTGTTTTGCTGCCTTTATTATTTTTGCATTCTTAATCATTTGCTCTAATTTTGCTATACGAGTTTCCACGTTGGCCTGTTCATTTTTGGCCTCGTCGTATTCCGCATTTTCGCTTATATCCCCAAAAGCTAAAGCAACTTTAATTTTTTCGGAAATTTCTTTTCTTTTAACAAGCTTTAAAAATTCCAATTCATTTTTTAATTCTTCCAAACCCTCAGCAGTAATCAAAGTTTCATTATTTTTCATATTATTGCTCCTTTTAATAATGTTGCTTGTTACAATTAATGCAATTTTACATTTACAGCACATGATGTTAATCTATTCTATTATGAATTTAATATAATATGATAATCATACGGTAATTCTTTTTTAATTAATTAAAACATTATAATAAACGATAATAAAAAAGTCAAGAACAATCGTCTCAGCTTCCGCTACATTTTAAATAATCGTCTAGTACATCATATAAGTCGGCTGCTTTTGAAATTTTGTTAATTTTATTTCTTGCATCTGATGAGCCCTTCATACCCTTCATGTACCATGCAGCAAATTTGCGCATTTCCAATATTGCTATTTTTTCGTCCAATTCCTTTACAAGCATTTCAGCATGTCTTTTTATTATCCGGATTTTATCAATAGCTGTAGGCATATAGAAATCATAATCACCATTGAATGCCTTTACTATGTTTTTTATAAGCCACGGATTACCCAATATTCCTCTTCCCACCATCACACCGTCACAATTGGTATCCTCAATCATTTTAACTGCATCCTCAGGAGTGAAAATATCTCCGTTTCCTATTACGGGAACATTAACCTTTTCTTTTACTTCCTTAATTATATGGTTGGATGACCTTCCTGTATAAAATTGTTCTCTCGTCCTGCCGTGTACGGCAATCATATCGACTCCGTTATGTTCCAGGCATTGTGCAACCTCTGCGGCATTCATGCTTTTACTGTCCCATCCTGCCCTGATTTTAGCGGTAACAGGCTTGTTTGACACCTTTTTGATTTTATTTATTATGCTGCCTGCCAGTTCAGGATTTCTCATAAGTGCGCTTCCGTCTCCGTTTTTTACGATTTTAGGAGTAGGACATCCCATGTTAACATCAATTATATCAATATCATTTCTTTCATTTATGTATTTTTCAACCACATAAGCCATAATATCCGGGTCACTTCCAAAAATCTGCAACGATACAGGTCTGTTGTCTTCATTTATTTTCATCAATCTGTTCGTTTTTATGTCATTGTAGTATAATCCCTTTGCACTGACCATTTCCGTGCAGACCAGACCGGCTCCCATTCCCTTACATATGGTCCTGTATGTTATGTCCGTTACGCCCGCCATGGGCGCAAGAATCACATTTTCGCCCAATTCTACGTTTCCTATTTTAAGCTTCATATATTAATATAGTTTCTCCCGGATTTAAAATTTCCTCATTGCCCTTTTCGCCTGTTACTACCAAACATCCCTCTTCGTCTATACCTTTAACACGTACTCTTCGTCTTGTTTTTTTTCCTTTTTTCATTACTTCAATTTCCTTATTAATAATACATGAATTATTCGTACAAGCTTCTATGAGCTCTTTAAGGTTGTTTTTAATCAGATGATTATAAAAAGCCTCTAAATTGTTTAGCAGTCTTCCTATAAACAATTCTCTGTCTACATCATCCCCCGATTCTGTTTTTAAGGATGTTGACGTATTTCTTATATCTTCATTTATGTTAAGGGCTTCGTCATCCATGTTCACATTAATTCCAAAGGAAATAATAATTACGTCAGAATTTTTTCCTGTGAAACTGCTTATGACAGAAGCAAGCTTCTTCCCATTTACCAGAATATCGTTGGGCCATTTTATTTTACAATCTATGTTATATAATTCAAGTATTGTTTTATGTAATGCTGCACAGCTTATCATATCGATTTTTGATATTAAAAGATTATTTACCAAAGGTTTTAAAATTATACTTAAATAAATATTTCTGTCAGGAAAGCAATACCATTCATTTCCCATTCTCATAGTGCATTTCGACTGATCTTCAGACAGAACAATTAATCCATCCGGACACGTATTAAATATACTCTTCGCCTTTGTGGCAGTGGACGACAAGAGATCATATTGAATTATGGCTCGTCCCATTGTTTCAGTGTTCAAGCATTCGTTAATTTTGTTTAAATCGTACATTTTAACCACCTTTTCTTCCCGATATATATTACTATACAGATACGTTTTCGTCAAGAAATGCTTGCAAAATTATTACAATTATTTAATACAAGTTCATATTGACATCACATATGCATTAGTGTACTATTTAACTATGATACTAATACGCCAATAGGAAAGAAGAAGGTGGAGCATGGAGTTTAATAACAATATACCTATTTATATGCAGGTCATTGAAAAAATTAAGCAGGAAATAGTCACAGGAAAATTAAAATCAGGCGAAAAGATGCCTTCCTCAAGGGACTATGGAAATGAGCTTGGAATAAATTTCAATACAGTGGCAAGGGTTTATAAGGAGATGGAAATGGAAGAATTATTGTTTACAAAAAGAGGTTTGGGTACGTTCGTTACGGAATCCGAGGAAAGAGTGGGGCAGCTCAGGTATGAAATGGCAAAAAAACAAATAGAAAGTTTTATATTCAGTATGAAGCAAATAGGTTACACTAAGAAAGATATGATTAAATTTATTGAAGCAGAAAATTATTTGGAGGGTGAGGAGTAATTGGAAATATTAAAAATTGAAAACTTAAGCAAAAGATATTATAACAAGACCGCTTTAAGCGATATAAATCTGTCGATTGAAAGCGGAAAAATATACGGACTGTTAGGTCCCAACGGCAGCGGCAAAACAACTCTTATGAAGGTTATTGCAGGATTGCACAAGCAGACTGCAGGTAATGTTTTAATCAACGGCAATCCCGTATCATATAAATCTAAAGCTGCAATTTCTTATATGCCCACAGAAAATTATTTATACGGAGACTTTAAGGTTAAAAATGTCATAAGATTCTATAAGGATATGTATGAGGATTTTCAGGAGGATGTTGCCTTGAAAATACTTAACGATATAAAGGTTGATACTGAATTTAAAATATCAAAGCTGTCCTCCGGATTGACAGGAAAGCTAAAGGTTGCCCTTACATTGTCACGTGACTCGGAGCTTTACATGCTTGATGAGCCCTTGAACGGCGTCGATGTATTGTCAAGAGATACAATAATGGAATTAATAACGGCTTCCTGCGGCGAAAACAAGACTATAATCATTTCGACTCATTTAGTAAGTGAAATCGAAAAGATACTTGATTCTGTAATATTTTTAAAGGACGGTATCGTGGAGCTTTGCGGTGATGCCGAGGATTTAAGAATTTCAAGGGGAGTGTCCGTTGAAGGACTTTATAAGGAGGTATTCAGGAATGCTTAATTTAATAAAATATGAATTAATAAAAAAATACAAGTTGTTTTCAATAGCGATTCTTTTCTCTCTGGGACTGAATGTGTATCTTATAACAACAGGAGCGGGAGGAAGCATTGCCTTCATAGCATTTTTCCCGGTTATTGCTGCTATTCTGTACATTGTTGATGTTATCAGAATGTACAGTGATGATTTAAATAAAAGGTCAGGCTACATGCTGTTTATGACTCCTAACAGCGGATACAAAATAGTCATATCCAAGCTTGTGACCTCTGTAATTGAAGGATTTGCAATTCTGTTAATATATTTTATATTTATTTTGATTAACGGTGTAAACATTGTGATTTCATCCGGTTCGGAAATTGATTACAGCCAGATAATAAGGCATGTCAACAGTTTATTATCCGGAAGCCTGGGCATCAATCTGGGACATATATTTGTATTTTTGCTTGCGGTTCTTACGTTTATAATAGCCTTTATTACAACCGTGTATGCTGCAATGACAATAAGAAAAAGTATATTTTCAGAAGTTAAATTCGG
>JAFACY010000003.1 GCA_023425285.1 Bacillota bacterium | reverse complement strand
TCCAATTCTTCAAAAAGCTGTGCAATATCCACAACATTCATTTTAATAATTTCATTCTTTGCATCGGCATACTTTCCCTGTTCGATGAGATTTAAAATTAATTCTTTCATTTTTACCCTCCATTAATAAGACTATCTGCAATAGCCTTCATACTTATTATTTAACTGTTAAAAACTTTTATGAAATAATCTGAAACGGGAAAGGACTCAGAGGGGAAATTAAGATACAGAAAGAGCAAAAAAAGCAAAAAAAACTATTCTGAGGCGTTTACATAAAAGAATAAAGCTGCCACAGTATATTAAACTTTCTTTACAGCACAAATATTCTCCACTATTGTCCATACTACTACTGCCCGGCTCCATTCTTTTCACCTCCTCGATAATTAACTGCTTACACCCTACATTTTATTTCTTTCCCCCAATAAAGTCAACACCTCTTTATAATATAAATAAATTAAAACTTTATAAAGGAAAATCGTATGCAAATCTTATAAAATATACAGAAAACGTTGTAAAAAATTAAAAAAAATTTATTTTTTGTACCCTCTTGATTTTAACGGATAACCTTGTTATATTAATGTCGATAACAAATAAAGGAGATACATGCAATGTTTTCATCGACAAAGGAAAGAGTGGATGGAATTTTAAATCATAATGAGTTTGACAGGAACAATATTGATCCAATAATTATGGATATACACAAAGCGTATAATTATTTACCTCATGAAGTTTTAATTTACATCGCTCATAAACTAAACATGAGCCAGTCACAAATTTACAGTGCGGCTATGAGCAATAAAACAAGACAAGCATAATCAAACAAGTCAGAAGGGACGATTCTTGATGACCGTCCCTTCTGACTTGTTTTTATTATTTTAATAAAAGTTCTGCTATCTGGACAGCATTTGTTGCTGCACCCTTTCTTACCTGGTCACCACAGCACCACAATGACAATGAGTTGTCAGCGGTGATGTCTTTTCTGATTCTGCCCACGTATATTAAATCCTGGTCGGTTGTATCCAATGGCATCGGATATTTTTTGTTTGCCAGATCATCAACCAGTTTAACTCCCTCTGCATTCGCCAGGAGTTCCTTAGCTTTTTCCGGTGTTATTTCTTTTTCCGTTTCAATGGTTATGGATTCCGAATGGCTTCTGTAAACAGGAACTCTTACACATGTACAGTTTACCCTTAAATCAGGATTGTGAAAAATCTTCCTGCCCTCATTCTGCATTTTCATTTCTTCCTGAGAATATCCCTCATTATCGAAATCCCCTATCTGAGGTATCAGATTGTACGCAATCTGATGCTGAAATGTTTTTACATCTACGGGACTTCCCTTGCCTATACTTTCAATCTGCTGATTCAGTTCATTGATTCCGTTCACTCCCGCTCCGGATACCGCCTGATATGTGGAAACAATCATTCTGTTAATCTTAGCATATTTATTCAATTCATTTAAACATGTCATGGCAATGATTGTTGAGCAGTTGGGGTTTGCAATTATGCCCTTGTGATTCTTTACATCCTCACCGTTTACTTCCGGAACTATCAACGGCACATCGTCGTTTAACCTGAAGGCTGAACTGTTATCTATAACAACCGCTCCCGCCTTTACCGCAGCAGGAGAAAGAGCCTCACTTATGTGATTTTCCGCAGCACAAAGCACTATATTTATACCCTCAAAGGAGTCTTCCGTCGCTTCTTCGATAACATACTTTTTCCCCTGAAATTCAACTTCTTCTCCCGCGCTTTTTTTGCTTGCCAGCAGCTTCAGCTCATTAAAAGGGAAATTTCTTTCTCCCATAACCTTGAGCATTTCCTGACCGACTGCTCCTGTTGCTCCTAAAATTGCGACATTTACTTTCTTCATATCCATTCCTTCTTCCAATAAAAATTCATATCTTCTTTTAAATATATAAAATTTATTATAGCAACAATATCTGAGATGTCAAGTTTTTTGTTTGTAATTTTATTACATAGTTATTTATTTTGCGAACAAAAAAGGGAAGATGTAAAATCTTCCCCGGATTAATGAGTTACTGTTGAGTATTGAAGTCCGGCTTTATCTTCCAGATACCGTTCTCTCTTACCGCTTTCCACTGGATGTTTTCTTTTTCTGTTACTTCTTTTGTTTCAGTGCCTGTTTCTATTTTGTAATTTAAATTAACAATTGCCGCATCTTTATTCGATGCATCCATTTCATAGCCGTTAATTCTGTAGCTTAATAAAGTGATATCTGAGTTTTCTGCCTTTTCAGCGTATTTATCAAAATCATTTTCTCTGCCGTTAACAAGCTCCATGAGGTACATGTAGCTGTATCTTCCTGTTTTCATACCTGATAAATATTTATCTGCGGCATCTGCAGGTGATTTTTCTCTGTAATCAAGCTCACCCTTGTCTAAGGGGTACGTTGTTTTTGTTTCTGCATCTGTTGCAATATATGCTCTCGGATCATAAACGTTACTTGGATTCCAGATCATGTATTCATAAATTCCAAGTTCCTTTGCCGCAACTATTTGGGTTCTTACCTTATCATAGCCGTATTCTATACCTGCCCAGTCAAAATCCTGCAGCCATGGTCTGATTATCGGCGGATTGGTCATGGAGGAATTTTTCTCAAGTGCTTCTTCCATAGAGCCCTTCACAACCAGGTATGGATGTGCGTTAGGATTTTCCAAGTTGTACCAGCCTGTTGAATAGTGACTTGGATAAACCATTGGGGCAATATTGTCCACATGCTGACCTATTAAAATCCATGTCTGCCCTATATCCTCGGGATAATCATCCCACGTCCTTGTTGTTATGCCAAAGACGTCGGCTCCCAAATTTACGCCGTACGGCTCTAATTCTTTTCTCGCATATTCCAGGAACTCTGCTATTGCTTCATCCTTGTCCCTGTCATTTCTGCCCGGGAACTCGGTTATCGGATTATATTTTTTTGCTCCGTCAGGAAACCTCACGTAGTCAAATTGAATTTCGTCAAATCCTTTCAGTGCCGCTTCCTTGGCAATGGCTATATTGTAGTCCCACACATATTTATCAAATGGATTGATCCATGGAATATTGCCGCTGTTCGGATCCAGCCATGTTCCCCCTGTCTTTAACTGTATTGAGTGCTCGGGGCTTTTAACCGCAAAATTCTTATCCTTGAATGCAACTATTCTGCCTATTGTGTATATATCGTACTCCTTTAGAACCTTGAGCATATTATCCACATCCTTAATAGGAATGGCAGTTGTCTCATTCATCTTTTGTACGACTTCTATATCACTCGGATACGTTATAAGTCCGTT
>JAFACY010000260.1 GCA_023425285.1 Bacillota bacterium | reverse complement strand
GTTACATTAAAAAAAGGCGGCAGCAAGATTGACAGGGCAATTGAAGAGCTGCAGCAATATTATTATATCACCGTTGCGGGAAGCAGGAGAAAGCTTGATAAATACGGTAAGGAGTACGGATGGGCAGCTAACGTGTATGACAAAGTTGAAAACTGGGTTCCTTCTGAATGGATGGACTTGAATACCGGCTTAAGCTCCGATGAGGCAAGAGAAATTATACTGGATAAAGGTATGGACATCAGTAAAAATGTAAATCGCAGGGAATTGGCGAAAATGCTCGGAATGTCATACAAATAAATTAAAGGCGGTTTTGATTTTTTCAAAACCGCCTTTAATTTATTATTTTATTTCAATAAACAAGCTTTCAATTTTATTCCTGCCATTTTCCTTTACAGTAACTTTCATATTGTCTGTTTCAATTGACTCACCTTCTTCAGGGAATCTGCCAAACTTTTCTGTTACATAGCCGGCTATGGTGTTTACATATTTTGACTGAAGATTAGTATCTAAATATTTATTAAGCTTTTCTATTCTCAGCTCGCCGTTGACCAGATATTTTTTTTCACTGATTTGTTCTATGTGATAAGTGTGTTCATCCAGTTCATCAACTATGTCTCCGATTATTTCTTCTATCAGATCCTCTGTTGTCAGAATTCCTTCTGTTCCTGCGTATTCATTCAATACCACGGCCATGGTAATTTTATTTTTCTGCATTGATGAAAACAGCTTCGTTATATTGTTGTTTTCGTATGTATAAAAAACTTCCCTCATATAATCGTCTATTTTAAAAGGAACGTTCCCCTCGTAATGAAACAGGTCTTTTACATAAAGCATACCGACAATATTATCTATATCATCCTTATAAACCGGAATCCTTGAATATAATTCCTTAGCAAATACATTTTTAATTTCCTCGTATGTACTGTTGATATTTATTGCAACTATGTCCTGTCTCTTGGTCATTATATCCTTAGTTTTCAGGTTGTTAAATTCAAAAACATTTTCTATCATTTCTTTTTCATTAAGCTCAATTATGCCTTCTTCATGGCTGACATCAACCATGGTTTTTAATTCATCCTCGGTTATAAGCGGTTTATCATTATCCTGACCTCCAATAATCAGCTTGATAATTAAATTTGTCAGCTTGTTGAATATGAAAATAACCGGACTTAATAAATTTATTATAAATGTTACCAAGCCGGAAACCTTGAATGAAATACTCTCTGAATTGCTTGCTGCCAGTGATTTTGGAGTTATTTCACCGAAAACCAATACCAGGACTGTCATTATTGCAGTGGCAATTCCTACGCCTGCAGAGCCGAAAAAATCCATTGCCAGTTTGGTTGCAAGTGCGGATGCTCCTATATTGACAATATTGTTTCCTATTAAAATGCCGCTTAACAGCTTATTTGAGTTGTTTACCAATTTTTCCACTGTTCTTGCACCCTTAACATTATTTTCTGCCATATGTCTTAATTTAATTTTACTGATAGACATAAGTGCAGTTTCTGATGCCGAAAAAAATGCCGAACATGATAAAAGAAATATTAAAAGTAATATTTGTCCTGTTGTATTGCCATCCATTATTAACGCTCCGTTTTAAGTCATAATTTCCCCTGCCTGTGTACAGACGCAGGGTATTAATAATATTATTATATAAGTTTCGAATTAAACTGTAAAGTAAAATGAGTACTTTACACAAACATTGTGGAAAATTTTACTACACATTTTTTGGAACAATATCTATGCTTGCCCGTCTAATGTAGTATGAAGTGCATGCATAATTATTAAAAAGGAGAGTTTTATGAAAAAAATACAATTTATAGCAATGACATTAATGATGGTAGTAATCTTTTCTGCGTGTCAGCCAAAGGGTGTGGACGCAGTACCTGAAAATAATAATCTGGAGGGAAGTCTCGAGAGTATATTAGAGAAAATATATGAAACAGCTGATATAGATGATTCATTCAAGGATTATATTAAAAACGGATTACAGACAACAGAGATAAAATCAGAGGATGCAGCTTACTTTTTAGGTAAGGAAGGCATAGAATTTGAATCTGCAATAGCTTCCGAGCCTCTCATGTCATCATCAGCTTATTCTTTATGCTTAGTGAGAGTTAAGGAAGGCGCAGATATCGAAAAAATCAAGAAGGACATTAAAGAAAATGTAGACCCGAGAAAATGGATATGTGTGGGAGTGGACCCAAGCAATGTTATAGTTGATAACATCGGCGATGTGGTTATCCTGATCATGAGCGACAAAGACGGAGCTGCTTTACACGATGCTTTCCTGAAGTTGAAGGAAAAATAAAATGTTATTTTCAAGTATAAGCTTTATATACTACTTTTTGCCGATAGGTTTATTGCTATACTTCTTGGTACCGTTCAGGTTTAAAAATTTTATTTTACTTGTTTCGAGCTAGTTTTTCTACTTTTACGGTGAACCGCTATACTCGGTTTTGATGATTGCATCATCATTGTCCGGATACCTTCATGGATTGTGGATAAACAAGACAAGAGAGAGCAGATATGCGAAAATACCGCTTATCTGCTCCGTTGCTTTCAGTATAGTTTTCTTGTTATATTTCAAGTATGTGGATTTCTTTATTGAAAATATAGTATGGTTGTTCGGCTTTGAAATAAAAGCACTGAAGTTAGCACTGCCAATCGGCATTAGCTTTTATACGTTTCAGATTTTATCCTACACCATAGATGTATACAGGGGCGATGCAAAGGTGCAGACAAATTTCTTCAATTTTGCGGCTTACGTAACATTGTTTCCTCAGCTCATAGCGGGACCCATAGTAAGATATACCACTATAGAAGAAGAATTGTCACAGCGCAGGCACACTGTTGCCGGTTTCAGCTATGGCGTGAGGCGCTTTATCATAGGTCTGTCCAAAAAGGTGCTCATAGCAAACACCCTGGGAGAATTGGGCAACATTTTTTACGGACTTCAGGAAAGTACCGTATTGTTCTACTGGATTTATGCCGTGGCATTTATGCTGCAGATATATTATGACTTTTCAGGTTACAGTGATATGGCAATAGGTCTGGGACGTATTTTTGGTTTTCATTTCCTTGAAAACTTTAATTATCCCTACATTTCCAAAAGCATTGCCGAGTTCTGGAGAAGATGGCACATGTCTCTCGGTACATGGTTCAGGGACTATGTGTATATACCCATGGGCGGAAATCGAGTAAGCAGTATGAAGTGGATAAGAAATATTTTTGTAGTATGGTTTTTGACAGGGTTCTGGCACGGTGCCAACTGGAACTTTGTTATATGGGGGCTGTATTTCGGAGCATTCCTGATGATGGAGAGGCTTTTTTTCAATAGATTAATAAAAAAATTACCGGCTGCCGCAGGACACATATACACTCTGTTCTTCGTTATGATAAGCTTCATTATATTCAATACAAACAGCATGGCTGAGTTTACAGAATATATTAAGAGCATGTTCGGATTTTCAGGCATACCGTTCTCAAATGCAGAAACAAACTATTATTTAATCAGCTACGGATTGACGCTTGCGGCTGCAGCCTTCGGGTCAACCCCATGGGCTGTGAAAATCATTGACAGGATAAGAAGCAGTAAGATGGGTGAATGCATTCTGAATGTATCAGAGCCTGTTGCGTTAGTGTCCATGCTTTTGCTGATTACCGGATACCTTGTTGACGGTTCATTTAATCCATTTTTGTATTTCAGATTTTAGGAGGTGCGCATGAAAAATAATATAAAAAATATAGTTGTATCATCCGCCTTCATCATGATAATATTTGGCTTCATGCTGGCAAATATCATTATGCCCGATAAGGAGTTTTCATTCAGTGAAAGGCGCAAGCTCATAACGAGGACTGACTTTTCGGCGGATAAGCTTATGAAGGGTGAGTTAGCTGATGAATACGAAAAATATATATTGGATCAGTTTGTTCTTCGTGATGCCTTTCGCAGTCTGAAAGCCCTGGGCAAATACTATGTATTCGCCCAAAAGGACAACAATGACATGTACATTGTAAACGGAATCGTTGAAAAAATGGAATACAGGCTGAATGAAAAATCAGTATTGAATGCAGCAGACAAGCTGAATAAAATATACGAAAAATATTTGACGGGCAAAAACGTACACTTTGCCATAATACCCAACAAGGGCTACTATATAGCTGACAAAAACGGATATCTGACAATAGACTATGACAGAATAGCCGGGATCATGAAGCAAAATATAAAAAATATGGAATATATAGATTTGTCAAAGGAATTAACGGCAGAGGATTACTACAGATTGGACATACATTGGAGGCAGGAAAAAATTGTAAAGATTGCGAATCTGCTGCTCAAAGAAATGGAAAATGATACGAAGGCAACGGACTCTGTATATACAGAGAAAAAGCTTTATCCCTTCTATGGTTCCTATTACGGACATGCGGCTCTCAAGCTTAAGCCGGATGACATGATTTATCTGACCAATAAAACGATTGAAGATGCTGTTGTGTTTGATTATGAGGACAACAGCAGCCGCAAGGTGTATGACGAGGACTTATTCAACGGAACGGACTCCTACGACGTTTTCTTGTCAGGAGCAAAGTCGTTGATTACCGTGTACAATGAAAATTACAAAAACGGTAAGGAGCTTCTGTTGTTCCGTGATTCCTTCGGGAGCAGTATAGCACCCCTGATGCTTGAAGGATATTCCAAAATCACACTGATTGACTTAAGATATATTTCAACCGACTTGCTTGAAAAATATATAGATTTCTCACAGGATCAGGATGTGCTGTTTTTGTACAACACACAAATATTAAACAACAGCACAATGCTTAAATAAGCATTGTGCTGAAAAATGGGGTGAGAGACTCTGCTGCTTTATACTTCATCAAATATATCTGCAACCTCAAACCCCTCATCATTAATTGCATCACATAATTCATCTTCGGTTAATACTCCCCGTTCATATTCCACAACAATAGATTCTTTCTCCAAATACAGCTTTGTTTTGTCCACACCACTTATACTTTCTAAAATCCGGGATATGGCATTGCCCATTGGCATATTGTCCATACCTTCAATAACGATAACCTTTTTCATTTCTCCTCCTATTCTGCAATCAATGCATCCACATATTTAACTACATCATTTACCACCTCGAACGTATGAATATCCTCATCGTGAATTGTCAATTCAAAATGTTTTTCAATTTCAATTATTAATTTTGCAACGTCAATCGGTTCGATACCGTATTCCTGTGTCAACGGAGTTCTTGCGCCCAAATCATTTTCAGAAACACTTATGACTTCGCATAGCAAAGAGATAATGATATCAAGTGTCATATTTGTATACCCCCTTGAATAAGAGAACTTTTTTCACCGGTATGAAACAGATTGAGCCGATGCAGGGCACGTGTGCCGGCAATATACAATAATTTTTTATCATCAACTGAATGGTAATGGTTATTATCTGTGCCGTAAATCAGTACAGAATCAAACTCCAGTCCTTTTGACAATGTAATAGTGATGATAAATGTTCCTGTTGTGTCAAGGGATTCACCGGGACGCACAAGATGTATATCCAGTCTGTCCTTTAAACGCCTGTAAAGAGCTTCGGCTTCCTGCACATACTTACATATAATCCCGATGGATTGATAGCCTTGATTTTTACTGTAAACAGCCTCCATGATAATTTTTTCATCAAGCTGCTCAATATTGTCGGTTTTGACAACCTGCGGTGTATCACCGCTTCGGTTAAAGCTCTCGAAAGTAGTGTAATCGTCCAGAAACTGCATATTGAAGGAAAGAATCTCCCTGGTGCATCGGAAGCTTTTGTTCATGAACATTAAGTAAGGATTGGCGGGCTGTATAATTTCAACAATTCTATTATACAAGTTCATATTTTCCTGTTTTTCAATCGTTTGATTTACATCGCCTAAGATGGTATATCTTGCATTCGGAAATAATCGCTTCAATATTTCAAAATGTAGGCTGTAGTAGTCCTGTGCCTCGTCTACAACAACCTGTCGGATGTGCCTGTAGATATCCTTAGCAACATTATCCGCACCAATCAACAGATGCAGACAGACGGCAGCCAAAGCATCTTCGTTTTGAAGCATTGGGCTTGTAAGCTTTTCCCTTGAGTAAGACAATATTTCATCAATGTTGTCCGGCAGTTCGATTTCTTCCGAAAGTGAAAGCAGCAGACCGTCCGTGTTTATAAGTTTTTTGTATAACTTAATACTGTCTAATTTTACAAATTCATCGATTTTTTCGGATAGACGCGTGCTTTCTTCGATGGATAACTGTCTTGCATATTCCTCCCAGTCAAAAGGATGATTGGGGTCATTCCTTGCTTGCAGCAACAGTCTTGGCATGCGACCTTTTCGCATTTCGTGGATTTTATCAAAGATATGATGTCTCAAGTGGCGCAGTCTTACTGCCAGGCTTATTTTATTATCCATTTGTGCAAAGCGGTTTTTTAGATGTTGTCCCGTGAAGACAGTTTTTTCATCATACACAATATCCGGAAAGAAGATATGGGACGTTGACAGGCTGTCTGCATATCTGCTTAGTATTTTAATAAAAGCCTCTGACATTTTGAATTCCATGGATTGTTTTTTAATTGCCTTAACATTTTGTATGTCACATGAAATCAACATTTCAGTCTGGGAGCAGCGAGACTGAAATGCTGTCATATCCGGCAAAATATTGGTTATAAAATCATCAAATATAATAGACTTCACTTCCTCTTCACCTAACTCCGGCAGAACATTGGAAATGTATTGCACAAACAGGGTATTTGGGGACAGGATAATGATGTCGGAAGATTTCAGTTGGTTTGAAATTCCCTGATATTTCAGGTAAGCCACACGGTGCAAGGCAACAGAAGTTTTACCGCTTCCCGCAATTCCCTGCACCATGAGTAAGTCATGAGTTACATTCCTTATGGCAATATCCTGATCTTTTTGGATAGTTTCCACAATAGTCTTCATCTTGACGGAGGTATTTCCTGATAGTATTTTGCGCAGGAACTCATCCTCGATTCGGACATCAGCATCAAAAAAATATTCAAAAACTCCGTTTTTAATTTCATATTGCCGTTTCAGACCCATATCTCCTGTAATACGGCCACCCGGTGCATCATAATATGCATTACCGGTTCCAAAACGATAAAACAGGCTTGCGACGGGAGAACGCCAATCGTATATGATGACATTATTTTCTATATCATCAAGCAATGTTCCCTTGCCAATGTAGATTTTATCGTACTGTTCCTTATCTCCGGAGCAAAAATCAATCCGGGCAAAATAGGCCGATTGCTCCAGTATTTCAAGCTGATGTATTTTTTTTGCATTGAATTCCACTGCAAAAGTCTTTCCGGCAAGTGGCTGATAAAATTGGCTTAACTGGACTGCATCGTCAAAATCATCTGCGGAATGTGACGAATTTTCCCACATATCTCTGTTTGTTTCCCGTAAGGCTGTTACACTTTTTAAGCTGTCTTTTTTTGTATACTCTAACTGAGATTTAATTGTTCTGAGTGTTTCATTGTAATGGGATAGTTCAAGATTTAATTCATGTTCATAGTCTTCCAAGTAAACACCTCATTCCATATTTATTATACTTCTTCGCTGCCTGCAAGACACATCCGAAACATAGAGACAGCTTCGCGGATAATATAGTCTTTTAATTTCGTTTCATCTTCAATTAAGTCTCTGCCTAAAAGATGATTTGATATTTCGCCCACAATGTAGCAATGAGTATTATGAAGTATTCGTTTTGTAGTATCTGCATAAGGATGCTTTCCATAAATATCGTTCCATATTTCTGATAAATGTGAATGCAGAATTTCATTTGTTCTTTCCAATGCTTCGATATATTTCTGCGGACGGACTCCATCGATATATTCATGCCATACTAACCAGAACCATCCCTTGTTATTCAGGTACGTTTCAACAAATGCCTCAAAAAAACAGGTAAGTCTCAACTCTGCATTTTTCGCAGTATTTAATTTTTTTGTGAGTATTTCCATAGAAGCTTCCAATATGGCTGTATGGGCTTCCCATAACAAATCATTGTACGAAGGAAAATAATTATATAAATTTGTATGTGCGCATCCCAATGTCCGTGCTATTTCCCGGAGATTTAAGCCTTGCAGATTATTTTTGTTTTTCATAAGCTCAAGAGTTGTTTCAATGATTTGATCTTTTGATATATTCTTTTTCATTTTACCTCCAATGTATTTTACCATTTTAATTACCACTGGTAATTAAAGCATATATCTTCAGAATTCCTTTGTCAATAAAAATGTCATGAGATTCAAAATATTTTTATTTAAGTTCCGCTTATTGACACAAAAGCAAAACAATGCTACTATATTGATAATAGATATATCGAATATAGATATAGTTTTGGAGACAATTATGGCAAGAGAACAGTTAAAAACCTTAACAGAACAGATGTATTACATCCTCCTTACATTGACGGAGCATCAGCACGGCTATGGAATCATGCAGGAGGTTGACAGGCGCACGGTCGGCAGAGTAAGAATTGGTGCGGGTACTCTGTACAGCCTTTTGTCCCGATTTGAAGAAGAGGAAATCATAGTACAGGTGGCTGAGGAGGACAGAAGAAAAATATATACCCTGACAGAAAAGGGATTGAATATTTTAAGGGATGAGCATAAAAGGCTGAAGCAATTGGTTTTGGACGGTAACGATATCCTGAAGGGGAGAGTGAATTTGGATGAAAAATAAAACTAAGCGTGTATTTTGGGGATTTTTTTCTCTTGATTACAAGGTCATGGGCGAATACTTGGAGGAGATGGCACAAAAAGGCTGGATGTTGGAGAAGGTCGGACGATTTACGGCAAAGTTCAGAGCCATAGAGCCTAAAAAGATTAAATTCAGTGTGGATATATTTGAAGAAGGAGGACCGCTTGATCCCGAAAAAACCGAAAAGTCTGAAGAATACAGGAGGCTGTGCCGTGAGTCTGGGTGGACGTTTATAACCTCACAGGATTATTTGCAGTTTTTCTACGCTGAAGAAGGAAGTAATCCGGTTCCATTACAAACTGATGAAGAAATAGAGCAAAAAATTATTGATTTAACTTTGTGGAAAAAGGAATTGCTTAGTATATTTGTAGTATTACTATTAGGTGCATTGGTATTTTTCAGGCATTTTCCTGTCAGCCATGCAAACCTTATAAGCTTTACAGGGTTTACAGGAACATATTTGTTTCCTTTTCTTTTAGTATTTTCATCAATTGAGGCAGTATACAGTATAATCAGGATTATAAAAGCAAGAAAAAGTGTTAAAAACGGATTGTCAATAGAAAAGCCAAAGTTAAAAAGTGCACAAATACGTATGATAGCATTTAACATTCCTGTATATTTTATATTGTCACTTTATTTACTGTCATTTATAGCGGATGCATATTTCAGACCGGATATTATATCAATTGTTTTATTCGGACCGGGGATTGGATTAGTTATGGGATTGGGATTAAGATATATTATAAAGAAAAAATCCATGAAGAAAGAGGATAGTCTGTTGTATGTAGTGATTGCTGTAATTGCTGCTATTGCTTTTATACATATAGTGTTTCCGCTTGTGTATGGAAGAAATGAGAGTTTATATATAACGGAATCCATACCGGACAGATATCCAATCGTTTCGATTGAAGATTTGTACAACAAACAGAATACAAGCTCAACTCAAAAAGAACTTAAGCCAAGCATGAGCCCAGTTACTTCAATGCATTATGAATATTATGAAACAGGCGAAGTGAATGGCTATACTAAGCGTATACGAATTAAATATTATAATACTATACGTCCGTACTTTTCGGAAATAGTATTTAAAGGAATAATTGCCGACATAGAAGAAGGCTTTAAATGGCAGGGTATGACCATATTTGACAGAACAATTATTACAGATGATGAAATGAAAGGCTTGTGGGATGCAGACGAGTTAGCCCTCACAGAGGACAGGGATGAGCTTATAATAAGAAAGGGAAATATAGTCCTGCATTTGGTCGGAGACATTGATTTTAACGATGAGCAAACGAGAGAATTGATGCTTGAAAGATTTTTTTCGGATGTGCAATTGAAGAACTAAAAGTTATAAAGCTAACATAATCCGAATAATTATTTTTTAAACGGCCTTGAAATTATTAATAATTGATGATACTTTAATTCAAATTAATATAACTGAAGGCTGGATAATAAAATGGTATTAAAGCATAAAAAGAATCCTCTGATATTTCAAGGAAAAAAGAAGGAAAAAGAATATTTTGAGGGATGGTATTTTAAACACGTATCATGTGATTTAAAGAATATAATCGGTATTATACCGGGAATTTCGAAAAATGATGCGAACCCTCATGCGTTTATTCAAATTATTATTTCTAAAGAATTTGATGGTAAAACTCTGAATACCCAATATTATAAATTTTTAACAGATGATTTTAAATATATTGATAATCCCTTTTGCTTGACAATAGGAAATAATATATTTACTGACGAAGGTATAGAGCTTAATCTTAAAAATGATGAATATTTAATCACAGGAAGCATTAAATTTTCTGAGTTTACTAAAATCAACAGAAATATATTGTCACCGGATGCAATGGGATATTTTTCATATCTGCCATTTATGGAATGCTATCATGATATTATAAGCATGGATCATAATTTAAAAGGTGTTATATCAGTTAATAGCGAGGTTGTTGATTTTAATGAAGGTAAAGGGTATATAGAAAAGGATTGGGGGACCTCATTTCCAAAAGAATACATATGGCTTCAATCCAATCATTTTGATGATACAGATGCAAGTATTATGTTTTCACTTACTAATATACCGTTTCTTGGCGCTTCTTTTCAGGGATTTATTTGCAATCTGTCATTGAATGGTCATGAGTATAGATTTGCAACCTATAACAACAGCAGGATAGAAAAGATAAACTATTCAGGAAACTTATTGGAACTTGTTATTGTCAAGGGGGGATATGAGCTTTTAATTAATTCAGTTATCTGCCGGGACTCAGGGTCATTAAAGGCACCGATTAATGGAGCAATGGACACAATAATAAAAGAAGGATTAACAGGTTCGACAGATATTAGATTATTAAAAAATTCAAAGATTCTGTTTGAGGGAAGAGGCAATCCATGTGCTATTGAAGTTATGATGAAAGATTGAGATAATAAAATTATTTTTCAGAATAAAAAAACAGAATAAAAAAATATTTTCAATAAGCTATTGACAAAGAAAAATAATTATGTTATTTTTATAAAAATTATTAAACACTAATAAAAATAAGCTGAGACAAGAAATAGTAGATGCATTGTGTTTTTCAGAGAGTGTACGGTTGGTGGAAGTACATAAATATGCTGTATTGAACACATCTTTGAGCTGATCGATGAAACCCTGGGGGAGTAGTTGGATCCGGGACCTCGCACCCGTTACAGTGCAAAAGTATGACAGTACTTTGTGAGTTTGATGTCGTGAGGCATCAATAAAAAGAGGTGGAACCACGTGATTAATACTCTCGTCCTCTAAGGAAACTTAGATGACGGGAGTTTTTATTTTATTAAAAATTAGGAGGAGATTATTATGAAAAAGTTTTTAAAAATGTTTTTAATGCTTATGCTTTCGGCAATATTTGTCTTATCGGCAGGCTGTGCAAAGAAAGCGTCAAATGAAGAAGGAAGCAACAGATTGGAGAAAATAATCAGCAGAGGCTATATTGAAGTGGTTACAGAACCATATTTCGCACCCAATGAGTTCATAGACCCTACAAAAAGCGGCAGTGAGCAATATGTGGGCAGCGATATAGAATTTGCAAAGTATATTGCAAATAAACTGGGAGTTGAGCTGAAAATTGTCCCATTGGAGTTTGGAGCTGTTTTAAGCAGTATCACCGAGGGCAAGTATGATTTAGCTATTTCTGCTCTGGCTTATACTCCTGCAAGAGCGGAAGCCATGATTCTGTCAAAGGGATATTACTTTGCAGAAAATGCACCGGGCTACGGTCTGCTGATCAGAGCAGAGGATGCGGATAAAATAAAAAATGCCGATGATTTAGCGGATAAAACAGTTGTAGCACAAAGCGGATCATTGCAGGAGCTGTTTGTAAATGAGCAGATACCAAAGTATAAGGAATTCAAGAGAGTATCTGCCACAACGGACGGCATATTGATGG